>CADEEX010000263.1 GCA_902826465.1 uncultured Acidobacteriota bacterium | reverse complement strand
ACGTTCGACGTGGAGTTCGGCGTCGGCGTCGGTCTGACGCGGGCGTCAGATCATCTCGAGCTGAAGCTGATTGTCTCGAAGGACCTCGGACACGGCCGCCACCCAGAGCACCACTAGCACCCTGGAACCCTGGAACCCTGGAACCCTGGAACCGCTACGCGACGTGCCGTTCTTTGTCGTCCTCCAGATCGAGCGCGCCGAGCTGTTCATCCAGCGCCTCTTCTGAAATACCGTGCGTGATCTCGACACCAAACCGTTCCTTCAGGAACAGGTCGAGCGAGACCCACTCCCCGTGCCAGCGCACACGCCGCGTCCACGCGCACATCGCCACCATGCGCTCAGCCTTCTCACGGCTCCGTTCGGCGTCCTCACGACGCTGCCGCTCTTCCAGCCGCTGCGCTTCCGATCGATTCAGCATGTAGCCAAGCACGAGCACCACCGTGATGCGCAGTACGCTCTGCCCCGTGCCGAGCGCTGAGGCGGCAAACGACGTCACGCGCCAGCCGGAGTTCTCCGCCCACAGCCTGAGGCACGAAACCACCACGGGCGTGAGCATCGTCGGCGGCATCAGATAGCGGATGACGTCGCTGCCGCGCCCCTCGCTGCTCAGAATGCGGAAGAGGCCGGTATCGGCGCGTGACAGGAGCAGCGCCGCCCAGAGCAGCGACAGCGCCACCAGCGTGTGCGGAGCCATGCGATTCGCCAGGCTCACGCCAGTGAATGCAACGTCGTTGAAGAAGTAGCCGGACATCACCGCGTGCAGCAGGGCGCCGATGCCAATGATGGCGCTGTCGCAGATGATGCTGGCCAGACGTTCGTGACGACCCAGCGTCAGGATGCCTGAGGCCAACAACACGAACGCGAGCGCACTCTGGGGCGACAAGCGTGCGACGGTCACCGGTTGGCTCGTCAAGAGGTGGTCGACACCCAGGTCGATCCCGCTGCCGTACTCGGCCAGCGTGACCGCACCCATCGTCCCGACAAACACCGCCAGGTAGTGACTCATGCGGAGATGCGACGGCGACCGTGGGCCAAGTCGCAGCATGAGCGCGAG
Organism: uncultured Acidobacteriota bacterium; assembly: GCA_902826465.1. Lineage (GTDB taxonomy): Bacteria > Acidobacteriota > Vicinamibacteria > Vicinamibacterales > CAVVIG01 > CADEEX01. The sequence goes on along the minus strand of CADEEX010000263.1, from coordinate 5,305 downwards.
GCTGCTCGCGGCCAGGCAGAGCGCCGTGTTGGCCTTCATCTGCCACAGCAAGGCGCCCGACTCGAACGAGATCGGCCGAATCGCCCACAGCGTGGCCACGGCGATACCCGCGAGCGCGGTGACGGTGGCACACCAGCGCGCCACCGTCACATACCGCTGCACGCGTTGCTGTTCTCGACTGGTCAGACCGACGCGGGAATCCGGCACGGCGGGCAATGGGGTCGAACCTGTCAGCGCAGACATGGCCATGGCCACTGTGGTTATCGGCCGCACAGGAACCTTCTGCACCGCGAATCGTCCTAAGCTTGCACAGTGACGCTCGACATTGCACGCCTTCCGCCCGAGGAAATCGTTGCCTTGATTGTTGCCACGGGCTTCGCGGCCGGGCTGAACGTCTACGCGTCAGCGCTGACGATCGGGGTGCTCGCCCAGACCGGTGCAATCACCCTTCCGGCGCCACTCGAGCTCCTGGCCAGCTGGTGGGTGATCGGCGCCTGCGCCGGCCTCTTCGCGCTCGAGTTCGTCGCCGACAAGATTCCCGTCTTCGACCTGATCTGGAACGCCCTGCAGACGTTTGTGCGGGTGCCGGCTGGGGCGCTCCTCGGCTTCGGTGCCGCCACTCACCTGTCAACGACGCAACAACTGCTCGCGGCCGCACTCGGCGGCCTCATTGCATTTGCCGCGCATGCGGGCAAGACCGCGGCGCGCGCAGCGGTCACGCCGTCGCCTGAACCCTTCTCGAACATCGCTCTGAGCCTCGGCGAAGACGCCGCGGCGATCGGGCTCACCTGGTTTGCCACTACGCACCCTTACATGGCCGCCTCGATCGCCATCGCGGCGCTGGCGATGACGCTGCTGCTGATCCGCATCGTCGTGCGCGCCCTCCGGCGTATGTTCGCCACAACACCGACGCGCTGACGCCAGGGCCCTCGGGCCCGGCCACCGTCGCACTATCTGGTCATGAGGGCGGCGAGCGGCGAGATGCACTTCGACGTCTCAACCGCCTGCCCGTCGAAGTGGATGTGGAAGAAGATGGTGCGCGTCGCGCCTGGAGCGCGCGAAGGTCTCAACGTCTACGGTTGGGCTGACGCCGGCGAGGCGACGAGGAAGAGAGCGAGGACTGTGGACGCGATCTTCATGTGTGATCGAATCGCGTCTCGCCGATCCTGTCAAGGTGACTGACGGCCTTCAGGAGCCGCCGGCCACATCCGGCGGAGGTCTTTGCCGAACGCCTTGGCCCGCGCGTCGAACACCGTCTTCCCTTTCTCGAGCGCCTTCTTCCGCAGGTGCGCCTGCCGCACCTTGACCAGCACGCGGACGCGCCTGTCGCGAACGCGGTCACGCGCCTTGGCGTCTGACGCCACGACGCGGCGACGCAGCATGAGCAAATCGTGATCGTCGCCAAGCCACTCCTCCAGCCGGCCGAGGGCCTTGACCTGGGAACCCAGGGCGACCGCGCGCGGCGCGACAAGCCGGAGCGCGTATCGGAGGTCGGTCAACGCCTTGCGCCATTCGTGAAAGCGTTCCGCGTCCTGGTGCTGTTTCGCTTGTCGCCAGGCGGAACGGGCCTGCTTGTAGGTGCGCTGGATAGCGATGACCAGTTGATCGGCGCCGATGGCGTTCCAGTGCCATCCGGACACGGCCTGGCGGACTGGACGTAGCGCCCGCACGGCGCGTTCAACGACCTGGTCGCGCTCAGCGATGTGGCGCGGCCGGCGCCGACCTTTCAACACGTGCCGCAGTTCCCGGTAAGTGGCGCCAGAGAGCTCGTGCGGTTCGCGGCTGCACAACTCCTCGGCCTTGAGGGCGATCGCTTCCTCGTCTCGGATGGGAGCCAGCAGGCGCGCCGCCACCCGCAGGTGACGAGGCGCCGCACCGACCTTGACGTCGCCCTGCACCAGCCGGGTGATGGCGCGCGCCTTCTTGATGCGCCGCCTGGCGTCGTGAATCGCCTGCTCGGATCGCGGCGACCCGGTCAGGCTCGCCAGCGCCGCATCCAGTTCCGCGACCACAATGCGGCGCAAGCCCTCGCCCACGGACTCGTCTGACCGCAAATCGTTCGACACCACGGCCCTATCGTGCCGTACTCGGGTGCACAGGTGCTCGGGTCCACAGGTGCTCGGGTCCACAGGTCCACGGGTTCACGGGTCCACAGGTCCACGGTCCGCGGGTGCCTACGCCGCGTCCAGTCAACGCCACTATGGCGACGCCTCTCTGGTGGATCATCGGCGGGTCACACGTCGGTACCAGCCGGACGCCGCCAGATCGGCTAGCATTTCGCAGTCGGCCGTCGTCCATTGTTTGTCGGATCGGCATTTCTTCGGAGGGTCCCGTGCGCGCATGTCTGCTGCTCGCTGGCGTTCTCGCCCTGCTGCCCTCCGTTGCTGCGGCCGACCTCAACGCCGACTTCGCCACCTGCCGCCGACGGATTCTTCAGATTGGCGCGGCACCAACGACGCCCGCCGACCAGTATTGCCTCGGACTGTCGCATGCCTTCGCGCTCAACCATCCCAAGGATCGGGCCAGGGCGGCCACCTGGTTTCGCAAGGCTGCCGATCAGAATCATGCGGGTGCGCAGACGATCCTCGGCTACCTCTACGAACAGGGCGACGGCCTGGCGAAGAATCCGGTCGAAGCGGCGCGCTGGTACAAACGCGCGGCGGACCAGAACGACCCCGACGGCCTGTTCAACCTGGGACGCGCCAACGAACACGGGATTGGCGTCGCGCGTAACCTGACAGACGCGCGCACGCTGTACTGGCGGGCCTCGTCGCTCGGTTCGCGCGAGGCGCAACAGGCGCTCGCCAATCTGGGCACCGCGCCGGCCGCGCCGACGCCAAGCGCGAGCCCGTTCGATCAGGGCGCGCGCCTCTACAAAGCCAAAGACTACGCGGGCGCCGCCCGCGTGTTTCAGGCCCTCGCCGAACAAGGCGACGCGCGGGCGCAGCTGCAGATCGGCTATCAGTACGCCCATGCCGAAGGCGTGGCACGCAACTACACCGAAGCCGTGCGTTGGTATCGCGCCTCCGCGAACCAGGGCAACCTCACTGCGCAGGTGAACCTGGGCAAGCTGTACGAGGACGCGATCGGTGTCCCTGAAGACTGGCCGTTGGCCGTGCAGTGGTATCGCCGCGCCGCGGAGGGCGGCTCCGCCGAAGGACAGTTCGCCATGGGACGTGCCCATCAGTTCGGCATCGCCGTTCCGCAGAACCGCCAGGAGGCGATCCGCTGGTTCGACCGCGCCGGTGATCAGGGCCACGATCAGGCGAACTACTTTGCCAACTCCCTCCGGCAGCGCAACTCCTACATCGGCTTTCGCAACGATGCCGAACACGCCGCGGTCGTCGGCACGCGGTTGCGCACGGTGCTGCTGAACATCGAGCCGGTCGGGCAGACCTTCTGGAACAGCGGACAGCGCATGGCTTATATGCGACAAGCCAATCAGCAGGCCAACAGCGAGGAGGCCTGGCAGCGCTGGAACAGCGCGAAGTCGTCATACGACGCCTGCCGCAACGCCGGCCGCTCAGGGTGCATCAGTCCTGGCGCACCGCCCAACTAGAGGTATGCTCGCACCAGCTGCGATGCGCCGCACGCTTCTCGTCCTCATCGGTGTTCTGACGCTCATGGCGGCCACCGCCTGGGCCCAGCGCTATCGGCTGCCGGAAGGGGCTGGTTACGGCATCCGTGTGCCGACGGAACACTTCAGCGACGGCGCCTTCACCCACTGCAAGGTGATCTACACGAGCGTCCGTGGCGAGGCCAACGGCATGGGCTGGAGCACCGACTACCCCTACGCCGCCATCAACCTGATGACGCGCGTCTCGGAGCTGACCAAGGCGCCGATTAGCAAGGATCGACACGGCAACCCGAACTTCTGGGCCATTCAGCTGACCGACGATGCCCTGTTCCGATGCCCGTTCATCATGGCTACCGACGTCGGGACGCTGGAGTTTTCGGAAGCGGAGGTTGTGAAGCTCCGCCAGTACCTGCTGAAGGGCGGCTTCATGTGGGTCGACGACTTCTGGGGCACCGACGCCTGGGATCAGTGGTCGTATGAGATCAAGCGGGTCCTTCCCGAATACTCGATCGTCGACGTCCCTGCCGATCATCCAATCCGCGAAGGGATCTTCCCGCTGCCCGACATCCCGCAGGTGACGAGCATCAACTTCTGGCGTCGCAGCGGCGGCACCACGTCCGAGCGCGGCTCAGACAGCCCGCACGCCAACTTCCGGATGATCGCCGACGAGAAGAACCGCATCATGGTGCTGATGACGCACAACACCGACATCGGCGATTCGTGGGAGCGCGAAGGCGAAGACCACGAGTTCTTCCTGCAGTTCTCGCCGCGGGGCTATGCGCTCGGCGTCAACGCCGTGCTCTACGCACTCACGCACTAAGCGCGCCCGCCCATCGCCGTCACCAGCTCGCCGACATCACGCATCTCGTCGAGCGCCCATACGCGCGACGCGATCTGTCGCGCCGTAGCTTGACCGAGCACCGGCGTCATCAACTCGAGCGCTTTTGTTTCGACATCGTCGTGCGACATCGGGTGGGTCGGAAAACCAACGACCCCTTCGATGAACTGTTCGTGCCGATCGCCGTTCTTCATCGTCACGGTCACCCGCGCTGACTCGGCTCGCGGCTCGCGCTCCTGCGCCGGGTCATGCACCACCTGCACGCGCGGCATCAACACGCGAACCGCGGCGTCGTTGTCCTTGCGCGTCATCGAGTGCGCCGCGGCGAAGTCGAGACGACCGTCGAGAATGATGATCGAGCACAGGTACGGCAGGTTCAACGCCGGCATCGTCGCCGTAGCGAAGGCAAACGCGCGACCGGGCATGGCAATGTGGACGCGATCGATCTGCTGACGATCGAGCCGGCGCGCCAGCTGCATCATCCCTTCGACGCTCGCTTGGGCCGGACCGCCCGTGGGATAGCGCTTGTAGCCCACCAGCGCCATTTCGAAGCGACGGCCGAGATCCTCGACCAGGTACTTGCGGTCGTAGTCGGAACCCGCCCTCGTGAACATACCGGCCATCATCCAGCCGCCGGGATCGTCGAGACACTCGGGCACGCCGGTGAAGCCTGCCTCAACGAGCAGGGCCGCCTGCAAACCGTTACGCGCCGGCATGCCGGCAAACACGAACGCCTTCTCGACATGATCGACGTCGAGCAGCCATTGCCACGATCCGGACGCCTGCTGCGCGCAGTAACTGAGGAGATCCGGAATCCGCTCCTCGCGCATATTCATGATCGACGCGGCGGCGGCCGCGGCGCCAAACACCGGACCGACGCCATGACTGGC
>CADEEX010000262.1 GCA_902826465.1 uncultured Acidobacteriota bacterium | reverse complement strand
AGGAACTGTTCCGTTCCGCCGACGTCGAGTTTGTTCAGAATGACTCCTGGGATGACTCGCGCGATCGACCACACGTCGGTCCGGTTCGGAAGCGCCTCGAGCACTTCACGAGAAATCACGGTCTGCTTCGTGCCGGTCGATGTGTCGAGCAACGGCGACTGACCGCTGACGGTGAGGGCCTCTTCCAGCGTGCCGATGTCGAGCTTGAAATCGACACGCGCCACCTGGTCGGAGTTGACGACGATGTTGCGCTGCTCGACGGAGCGAAACCCCTGGAGTTCGGTCTTGACGATGTAGATGCCAGGCGGGAGGCGCGTGAACTGGTACGTGCCCCGCTCGTTCGAGACGGCGGTCTGACCGCTGCCGACACCGCCACCCTCGACCGTAAGGCTGACGTTGACGCCGGGGAGGACCGCGCCAGACGTATCGGTGACCGTGCCACCGATGGAACCAACGCCCTGAGCCATGGCGGGCGCGACACTTCCCAAAAGCAGGATGACGATTACACACAGACGACGATGAATTTGTAGAGTCATACGTTCCTTTGCCGAGGCAGCCGTTCCGCGTATCCGCGCTGAACTTTCGTCTGCACGCCGCACGGCGAGCTGTGATTTACACTCCTCGGCCCAGCTCTGGAACACGATTTGTTACAAGCCGGATTGGCGTGTCGCGAAGCGGTCGCCAGGTCGGCCACAACGCGCTACCTTACGCACCACAGATGCCGCGGGGGTGACCCTGACGGAATGGCCGTGGAACAGCAGGAGGCGGAAATGACGACGAATCTACTCGCGCGGACCGGCGCGTGTGCACTGGTTATCGCGATGCTGGTGGCCGCACAGGGACAGGGCGGCGACGTCTCGGCTGCGGGTGGCGGTGGGCAGCGCGGTGGGGGCGGCGGACGAAGTGATGAGCCCGAAGTGGGTCAGGGCGCGCTCATCACAGGCGCCTGGGGCGCGGCGCCGGTCGCACCGGACAGCCGCGGATGGGGCTGGATGACACAGGCCTACGTGAGCAGCGGCTACAAGCGTCCCTTCTGGAACAAGGCGAAGGAGATGTTGTTCAGCGGCAAGCAGGTGACCAGCTACACGATCAGCAGCTTCGACACCGCCTTCTACTGCGAGGTGCGCAAGCACTACGGCTATATCTGGTTCGAGATGCAGCACAGCACGATGTCGTGGGACGAGGTCGCGAAGATGATTGCCGCCTGTCCAGGCCCGGACGGCGCCGCGCCGATGATCCGGATGCCCGACCAGCTCGAGTCGAGTATTCAGAAAGCCACAGACCTTGGAGCGATTGGCCTGATCTTCCCCACCATTCGTGACGGCCATCAGGCACTCGAAGCGGCCCGCTTCTCACGCTTTCCGCCGTTCGGCCGCCGCAGCTCAGGGTCCGGCCAGGCCGGTCGCGTCTGGTCCACGGTGCCCGGGGGCTACCAGAACACCTACAACGACAACATGCTGGTCGTCGTCATGCTCGAAACCCTCGACGGCATCCTCAACGCGGACGAGATCGCCAACACCTTCGGCATCGACGTGGTGATTCAGGGGAACAACGATCTCGCCCGCTTCTCAGGGTGGGCGCAGAACGACTCGCGCTATCAGTCGCTGCTGACGATCAGCCGTAACGCGACGCTCAAGGCGGGCAAGTTCTGGGGCAATGCCGGGCAGCAATACCTCACCGGCAATCCGCTGAGTGCAGACACCCGGTTCGTACAGAACGGCCCATCGATGGACGGCTGGACGCCGCCCTCGCGCGGACGCGGCGGTGCAGAGGAGCCGACCATCGGCGCCCCTGGTGGTCGCGGCCGCGGAGCGGCCCGATGAAGACCGCGATTGCCATCCTGCTCCTGTCCGGGGTCGTCCTGGCACAAGGCCGAGGGAGCGCTGTGCCGGCGACACCGACCCTTGCCCCCGCCATTGCCGGCGTGGTCGCCGCAGGCGCAAGAGTCGAGGTCATCAAGGAGGGCTTTCAGGGCACCGAAGGCCCGATCGCGTTCAGCGACGGCAGCGTGATCTTTTCAGAGACGACGGCCAGTCGCATCGTCAAGGTGGCGCCTGACGGCACCGTCTCCACATTCCTTGAAGCGACCGAGGGCGCCAATGGACTGGCGTTCGACGCACAGGGCCGCCTGTTCTCGACGCTCGTGCCCTGGGGCGCCTCCAAGGTCGCGATCATCTATCCGCAGAGTGCGAAAGCGGTGCTGGCAGACGGCTTCAACGGCAAGCCGTTCGGACGCGCCAACGACCTGACGGTGGCGAAGAACGGCGTCATCTACTTCACCGACTCGGCGAACGCGACTGCGCCAGACGCCAAGCCACCACTGCCGCCCGCGCTCTATTACCTTCAGCCTGGCGGCAAGGTGACTGAGGTGCTGCACGACGTGGTCTTTCCGAATGGCGTGCTGCTTAGCCGAGATGAGCGCACGTTGTATCTGAACGACACGCGCGGCGAATACATGCTGGCGTTCGACGTGAAGGCCGACGGCACACTCACCAATCGACGGAGCTTCGCAAAGTACGACGGCGTGGTGAAGAACGCCGACGGGTCACTGAACAGCGGGGCCGACGGGCTCACCATCGACAGCGAGGGGCGTCTCTACGTGGCTGCCGTCAACGGCGTTCAGGTGTTTGGCACGAACGGCGCACATCTCGGCACGATTCCCATCTCGCGCGTACCGCAGAATCTGGCGTTTGCGGGCACCGACAAGCGGACGCTCTACATCGTCGGTCGCGGGGCCGCCTATCGTGTCTCGATGCTCGCGCAGGGGTTCGCCGGCCGCCCCAAGTAGGACGACCGGCGTCAGAGCCCCTCCAGAAACTGCGCGCTCTAGAACTGGTCGGGCGGCAACGGGAGGTTCTTGGAGGCGCGCAGGTTGAGGTTGTATAGAGGCCGATCGGCAGTTCAGCCAAGGAGATTGATCGGGAAACGGCACGCCCAGACGCCGCGCTCCCAGTTCGGCAGCGCGACAGCGGATTGAATATACCGCGCGGCTCAGGTGTTTCGGTAGTAAGTACATCGGATATCCAAGGAGGCCGTTTGAGATCGATTCAAGACACCCGCGCCACAGTCCGCTCGGTCGTGATCGGCAGCGTCGTGTTGTCGGCGCTGGTTTGGGCAGCCGTCGACACCGCGGGGCAGCAGGCGCCGCCAGCTGCGGCCGCACAGATTCCGACCGGTCGCCCTGGACGCGGCGGCTATCCCCTGCCGACGCTACCGGCCGTCTTCGACACCTACCAACACAAGGTGCGCGTGTCGGTGGTGGCGCGAGGACTCGATCGGCCGTGGAGTCTGGCCATTCTCCCCGACGGCGACATGCTGGTGAGCATGCGCTACTCGAACCAGCTCCGCGCCATTCGCAAGGGCGCGCTCGCGCCGACGCCGGTGCCAGGCCTTCCGCCCATGCGACGCCTGTTCGATGTGGTGCTCCACCCGCGATTCGCCGACAACCGCAGCGTCTACTTCTCGTATTCGAAAGCGGGCGAAGGGCTGACGCCGATGGCGCTCGGCCGGGCCCGCTACGACGGCACGGCGCTCACGAACGTCGAGGAGCTCTACACGAGCGATCCCACCACGCAGGGCGGATCGCGCGTTGCCTTTGCGGCGGATGGCACGGTGTTCATGACCGTCAGTGGCGCCGGTGGACGAACGCCCACCGCCGACCCGCGCAAGCCCAACACCGTGTACGGCAAAGTACTCCGCCTTCGTGACGATGGCACCGTGCCGCCCGACAACCCGTTTGTCGGCAAGCCCGATGCGCGGCCAGAGATCTATTCGGTCGGACACCGCGATCACTTCGGTCTCGCCCCACATCCGGTGACGCGGCAGATGTTCCATGTCGAACTGGGGCCGTACGGTGGCGACCGCGTGAACATCCTGAAGGCGGGCGGCGACTACGGCTGGCCCGACTACGGTTACGGACGCAACAACGACAGCTCACCGATGGAGCATCCGAATCGCGACGGCATCGAGCCGGCGCTGCTCGTATGGGTGCCGGGTATTACGCCGTCTGGCCTGTTGTTCTACACCGCCGACAAGTTTCCCGCGTGGAAGGGCAACCTGATGGTGGGCAGCGTGGTGCGTGGACGCACCAATGGCGCCACCGGCGTCGAGCGCGTCGTCTTCAACGACAAGATGTGGGAAACGCGCCGCGAAACATTCCTCGGTGAGCTGAAGCAGCGCATCCGCGACATCAGGCAGGGGCCCGACGGCTTGATCTATCTGCTGACCGAGGAGACGGACGGTGCGGTGTTGAAGCTCGAACCGGCCGACTGATTCGTAGAGTCGAGGGTCGAACGCACGCGACCACTGCCGCTGCACTTGCTGGCAGGCACTGAATGACATCGCTACAGCCACTGTCGAGCGCAAACGAGGTTGATTCCGGTATCCTGCGCAGTTTCATAGAGATACGGAACGGCTCCACAACGGCACCCCCCTTGCTCAAGTGCGAAGCACAAGAGCGGTGAGCGCGGCACGAATGTTCGTGCGCGACACCGCCAGGGGCTCTGGCCCATCGAAGGGAGATTGTGATGTTGTCTTACGCGATCACGTTCCTCGTACTCGCGATCATTGCCGGGCTGCTGGGAGCGAGCGGCGTTGCCGCGATGGCCACCAACTTCGCCTACATTCTCTTCGTCATCGCACTCGTGCTGTTCCTGATCAATCTGGTCAGCGGACGCCGCACGCTCGTGCCGTAGTGCTTTCCTGACGAGGAGGGCGGGCGCGGTCCTGTCCTCCTCGTTCCGCACGCCAGAGGCCTGATAATCGACGCGTGACGCCCACGCTCGAAACCGCCCGCCTCCTCCTCCGTCCCATCGCCCTCGACGACGCCGAGCAGATTCAGGCGATTTTCCCGCAATGGGAGATCGTCAGATTTCTGTCGTTGGTGATCCCGTGGCCCTATCCTGCCGACGGTGCACTCACGTACTGCCGCGACGTGGCGCTGCCGGCCATGGCGCGCGGCGACGAGTGGATCTGGAGCTTGCGCCAGAAGGACGAACCGGCGCGCCTCATCGGCCTGATTTCGCTCATGAAGCGAGACGACGACAATCGCGGCTTCTGGCTCGATCCCGCATGGCAGCGACGTGGCCTGATGACGGAAGCGGCCGATGCCGTCACCGACTTCTGGTTCAACACACTCGGGTATCCGCTACTTCGTGTGCCGAAAGCCATCGGCAACATCGCGTCGCGGCGGATCTCGGAGAAGCAGGGGATGCGCCTGGTGGGCACCGAGGAGCGCCACTACGTGTCGGGGCGATTGCTTGCGCAGCGGTGGGAGATTACCGCGGACGAGTGGCGCGCGAGGCGACGCGCCAGCGCATAACGTTTCAGAGCAGCCCGAACAGCACCCAGCAGATCACCGCGCCGACCACGCTCATCGACAGCCCCCACGCCATCAGCTGATTGAACAACCGGCGCGTGTCGGTGCCCGCCGGTGCCGCGGCCAGGCACAGCGCGCCGAGCGTTGACAGCGGCGAGACGTCGACCAGGTGCCCGGCGCTGTTCATCGACGAGATGATCGCCATGGCATCGCCCCCGCCCATGCGCTCAATGAGCCCGGGCACCGTGGGCAGAAGCGCCGGCAGCACGACGCCGGTGGTGCTGCTGTAAATCGAAATCAGTCCGGTGAAAAAGCCGGTCACAAGTGTCGCCGTGTTCGGCGTCGCCACTCGCGCCAGCAGCGTGGTGAAGAGATCCATGCCGCCGGTCTTCTCGAGCAGCGACACCAGCACGGTGACGCCGGTGACCATCAGCATGACCTTCCACGGCATCCGCTTGATCGCCTCGGTGTCGTTCGCGGCGTTGGCGAACGTGAGGATCAGCGCGCCGGCAAATGCCGCCATCCCGACGTTCACCTTGAACAGCACCGCGGCCACGATCAGTGCACCGATCACGGCCAGCGTCAGCCACTGGTGCGGCGTGATCGCGGCGCTCTCGGCGTCGGCGGCCGAAGCGGTCGCTTTCGTGGCGGTCGCCAGGGACACGACGTTCCCGGCTGATACGGTGGGCACGCTCGCCGGAGCCGGACGCTTCCCAAACAGCGCGAGCCCGCCGAACAGAAAATAGCCGGCGAAGGCCACGACCACGTGCACCAGCAGGTTGTTCAGATAAATGGGGCCGGCCACGTCGGTGAACCCCATCTTCGAGACGATGCCGTGGACGATGACACCAGTGGGCGCCAGCGGAGAGAGTGAGCCGGCGCTCGCACCGTTGGTCACCATGATGGTCATGAGGAACGGCGAGATCGCGTACCGTCCTGCCACGGCCATCGCCAGTGGCGCCACGAGCGCGGTGGAGGCGATGTTGCCAGGACCGATCGACGACAGCACCGCCGTCAGCACGAAGAACATCATCGGGATGACGCCGGCATTGCCACGGCACAAGCGCACGGCGCGACGCG
>CADEEX010000261.1 GCA_902826465.1 uncultured Acidobacteriota bacterium | reverse complement strand
TAGGACACCCGCACCAGAAAGAGGCCAGATGCCGGCGCCGTATCGCCGGCCGAGGCGCGCAAGCGATCGCCCAGCACATCGAGCATCGACGCTGGGGTGCGGCGGCCGCGACCGACCTCAATCAGCGTTCCGACGATGTTGCGGACCATGTGGCGCAAAAAGCCGTCCCCCTGCACTTCATAGGTCACTAGCGCATCAGCCTCGCCGGTCGCAGTGGACCACGCCTGGGCCTCGAGCTGATGGCGCACGACGCGAGAGGAGAACAGGGTCCGCTCGGTGGTCCGCGTTGTGGCGCCTGTCCCCTGAAATGACGCGAAGTCGTGCGTGCCGACGAGCAGCCGGGCCGCGGTATCCATTGCGGTCTCGTCTAACCGCGGTGCCGGCAGGTGCCAGACAAAGGGCCGCTCGAACGGGGTCACCACTTCGGCGTTCCAGAGGCGATACCGATAGACCTTGGACGACGATGAGAATCGCGCGTGAAATCGAGCGTCGACATCGGTCGCGTCGATCACGCGTATCGCGGAGGGCAAGTGCGCGTTGAGGGCGCGCCGCAGCGTGCCGGCGTCGATGTCACGAGACAGCGTGACGCTGGCGACCTGCCCCAGCGCATGGACACCCGCGTCGGTGCGACCAGCCCCCTCGACGGCAACCGGCGCTTTTTCCAGACGCGCCAGGGCATCCTCGAGCAGGCCCTGAATCGAAGTCCCGGCCGCTTGCCGCTGCCAGCCGACGAACAGCGTGCCGTCGTACGCGAGCGTCAGCTTGAAGCGTGGCATCGGTCGGCACGACTCACAATGGTCCTGGAACCAGGTCGGGAATTCGCCGCGAGGACCGCGCGCCGCAACACCAGAGCGCCGGCTACGACGCCGTTGGCCGCGACCCTGGCTTGATCACGGGAACCCCCTGGGCGCACAGTGGGCACTGTTCAGGCGCGTGGGCGACGACCTCGATCGGCAGCAGGGTTTCAAACGGCACATCGAACCGCGCCGTACCGCCGCTCCGGTCAACGATCGACGCGGCGCCCACCACCTGGCCGCCGGCCGTGCGGGCCACGTCCATGGTTTCGCGCGTCGATCCGCCGGTCGTCAGGACGTCCTCAACCACGAGCACGCGGTCCTGCGGACTCAACGAAAAGCCGCGGCGCAGTGTCAGGACCCCATCCGCCCGTTCCGCAAAAATGGCCCTGACGCCCAGGGCCCGTCCCACCTCGTGACCGATCACGACCCCGCCCAGCGCCGGGGACAGCACCACGGTGGCGCCAAGCCCTCGCGTGCGTTCGGCCAGCGCCCGCCCCAGCTGCTCGGCCGCGGCCGGGTTCTGTAAGACAAGCGCGCACTGCAGATACGACCCACTGTGCAACCCGGAACTCAGGCGAAAGTGTCCATGCAGCAGGGCGCCGGACTGTGTGAATAGATCGATCAGACGGTCACGTGTGGGCATGCGAATCGGTAGTATACAATTCGGCGCGAACCGATCGATCCCTCCGCACGTCTACTACACCGCACTGCTCGCGATACTTCCGCTGATGGAGCCGTTGTTCATGCGTCAATCGATGTTGCGCGCGACCGCCGCCTTGGCGATCCTGTCGATCGCCGTCGTCTGGTCCCCCTTGTATGCGCAGACCCAGGGGTCTGCACCGGCCCCGGTCAAACGTCTCTCCGTCGACGATGCCGTCAGGCTGGCGCTGGAGCAGAACCTCGGCATCCAGATTGACCGCCTGGCGCCACAGATTCAGGACATCACCGTTGCTCAGGCACGCACCTACTGGGTGCCAAACGCCTCGGCCGGACTCACGAATGTCTCCCAGAACACACCGGCCACCAGCGCCCTCGCCGGTGGACAGAACAAGATTACCGACACCCGGTTCACGAGTTCGTTCGGCGTCGATCAGATTCTCCCGACCGGCGCGAACTACTCGATCGGTTGGAATAACTATCGCGCCACCTCCACGAACCTCTTCAACAATTTCAACCCCCTGATCAATTCGAACCTCGTGCTGTCGCTGACGCAGCCGTTGTTGCGCAACTTCAAAGTCGACAACTATCGACAGCAACTCGAGGCCTCTCGGAAGGATCGAGACCGCGCCGACGTACAGCTGCGGTCAACGGTGCAGGCCACGACGCGCAACGTCAAGAACGCCTACTGGGATCTGGCCTATCAGATCGACAATCTCACGGCACAGCAGCAGTCGCTCGATCTGGCCAAGCGACTTCTTGCCGACAACGAAAAGCGGGTGCAGATTGGCACCATGGCCCCGATCGACATCGTCGAGGCGCAGTCGGAAGTGGCCAGAAACGAAGAAAGCGTGATCGTGGCCGAAGCCGGCATCAAGCAGGCCGAAGACCGCCTGCGAGCACTGGTCTTCAATCCGTCGAACCCCGACTTCTGGACCCAGACGATCGAACCAACCGAATCGATGCCGTTCACCCCGCAGGCCATCGATGTCGACGCGGCCATTCGGAAAGCACTCACGACGCGCACCGACGTGCAGCTGGCGAAGAATGATATCGACAAGAACGACATCAGCGTCCGTTACTTCCGGAATCAGGCACTGCCTGACGTCAGTGCGCAGGTCACCTACCAGAGCAACGCCGCGGGCGGCACCCAGCTCTCGTCGGTTGGTGGCCTGCTGACCGGCACCGGCGGCTCACTCGAACGCACCGTGGTCTCGCAGCAGGGGTTCGGCAGCGTCCTCGGTAACGTTCTGACGAACGCGTTTCCGACCTGGACATTTGGCCTCCAGGTGTCATATCCGATTGGTGTCAGCACGCAGGAGACCAGTCTGGCCCGTGCCCAGCTTCAGAAGACGCAGGCCGAGACGCAGTTGCGGAACATCGAGTTGAGCGTCACCACGCAGGTGCGCGATGCGGGGCGTCAGGTGCAGACGAACCAGAAGCGGGTCGACAGCGCCCGTGCCGCCAGGGCACTGGCCGAGCGACGGCTCGACGCCGAAGAGAAAAAGTTCGCCGCCGGCATCCAAATCAGCTTCTTCGTCTTCCAGGCGCAGCGTGACCTTTCCCAGGCGCGGACCAATGAGATCCGCGCGATCGCCGACTACAACAAGTCGCTCGTCGACTTCGAGGCCGTGCAGGAAACAGCGCTCCGCTAGCGCGCCCGCGACCGGCACCTTCGGGTACACTCCCGAGGTGCCGAAGGTGTCGGTCACCGTCATCACCCGCAATGAAGCGGCGGATCTCGCCGCCGCCCTCGAGTCGGTCCGGTGGGCCGACGAGATTGTGGTCGTCGACTCCGAAAGCACCGACGACACCGTCGCCATTGCCCGTCAGTTCACCGAGCGTGTCGTCGTGCAGCGCTGGTCGGGCTACATTGCGCAGAAAAATTTCGCGGCCTCGCTGGCGTCTCACGACTGGATCTTCTCGCTCGACGCGGACGAGCGCGTGACGCCGGCACTCGCCAGAGCGATCCGCAGCAGTGTCGACAATCCTCAACACGCGGCCTACAGGCTCAAAAGGGTCACCTGGCATCTCGGTCGATGGATACGGTCGACCGACTGGTTTCCCGACGATCAGACGAGGCTGTACGACAAACGTCACGCTGGTTGGACCGGACGCTACGTCCACGAAGCGGTCACCGTCAACGGCACGATGGGAACGCTCGCTGGTGAACTTCACCATTTTCCCTATCGCGATATCGCCGATCATCTGGAGACCATCGATCGCTATACGACGTTGGCCGCGCAGCAGATGCTCGAAGGCGGACGACGTACCGGCGTGCTCCAGATCGCCGGACATCCAGCCTTTGCCTTTCTTCGCAACTACCTGCTGCGTGGCGGCATTCGCGATGGCGTCCCCGGCCTCGTCGTGTCGTCGATGAATGCCTACTACGTGTTTCTAAAGTTTGCGAAGCTGTGGCAGTTGCAGTCGGGCGCGGCTGACCGTCACCCCGGATCCAGCAGCGAGCGCTGACCGACGGATGTTCTCGCTGCACATCGACACGGCGCAGACCTGGCGCGGCGGCCAGAACCAGGTTCTGCTCACGGTCAACGGTCTTCGCGCCATCGGCCAGCGGGCGGCGCTGGTCGCCCATCCTCACGGCGAGTTGAGGCGGCGCGCGCAGGAAGGGCTCGAACTCATTCCGATAGCGTCCAGGTCGGAGATCGACCTGTCAGCCGGGTGGCGGCTGGCGCGGGTACTGAAGCGCCTGCAACCTGACATCATCCACGCTCACGACCCGCACGGCGTGGCCATGGCATCGCTGGCGCTGTCGATGCGCAGCGGTGCGTCCGGAGGCGCGCCACTGCCGCGACTGGTGGTGTCGCGACGGGTCGATTTTCGCCTCAAAGGGAATTCATTCTCACGGTGGAAGTATCGCCAGGCCGACGTCTTCATCGCCGCGTCGGAGACCATTCGACAGATGCTGATCGCTGACGGCGTGCCAGCAGCCAAGACCGTCACGGTCCACGAAGGCATCGACGTGGAGCATGTGGACGCTGCGCCGCCCGTCAACCTGCACGAAGCGTTGTTCCTTCCGCATCATGCGCCCCTTGTCGGCAACGTCGGCGCGCTGGTCCCCCACAAGGGACAACGCTACCTGATTGAAGCCGCACACCTGGTGGTGCAGCAGATTCCCGACGCTCGCTTCGTCATCCTCGGTGAAGGTGAGCTGCGGGAGCATCTGGTCAGGCTCGTGCACGAACACCGACTCGAGAAGCACGTCTTTCTTCCTGGATTTCGCACCGACATCCTCGGCTGTCTCAAGGCGTTCGATCTGTTCGTGATGAGTTCAGTCACCGAGGGGCTGGGCACCTCGCTCCTCGACGCCATGGCTTGCCGCAAGGCGATCGTCGCCAGCCGCACCGGCGGCATTCCCGAAGTCGTCCTCGACGGCAGGAACGGCCTGCTGGTCGAACCGCGCGATCACCGCGCGCTTGCCGCTGCCATCGTGGCGCTCCTGACCGACGAGCAACGGCGGCTGGCTATGGCCGCCGAGGGCGACGCGATCGTACGGGAACGCTTCACCGTCGAGCGGATGGTCGCCGAGACGGCGCAGGTCTACGCACGACTGGGCGGCATGCACCGCGGAGTGGGCACTGCGAATCCTTCTGCGGGCGGTTGAATCCGCAGGCGTTCATCATGCCGAGGTGGCAGAGCGAGAAGTCGTACTTCACCGGGTCGATCGGATCGATCGAACGAAGCGATGCCGTGATGTCAGCGGCCATCTTCCACCCAGGGCTGGCGTAGCGGGTCAAGCGAAGACACTGCCCCAGCCTGATGATGTGCGTGTCGAGCGGCACGACGAGTCGTGAGGGCGATACGGTGCTCCACACGCCCAGATCGAGGGCATCGCGCCTGACCATCCACCGCAGAAACAGGTTCAGTCGCTTGCACGCGCTTCCGGCCGAAGGCCGCGGGAAGAAGTAGTTGACGCCAGGTCGAGCCGGAACGCGTCCATACGCCTGCGTCACATCAAGGGCGAGCGCCCGGCGCGAGAAGCTGTCGAGCGCCGGACCAACGTCGGCCGTCGAGGCGTCATCGCCCTCGACGAAGAATCGCTCGAGGCTGCCCGACCGGTCGATCATCTGCCGAAGAATCCACAGCAAGGCCACCAGATCCCGCCCGCGAATCCATCGGTGAACGAGATCGGTCAACCGTGGCGTTTCTCGTCGGGGATCGAACGTACGGACGTAGTCCGCCGGGCGGTCGCCCATCACAGCCACGAGTCGCTCGATCGACTGCAGCACGCTGCTGACTCTGCCAAACGCGAGCGCGCCGGCACAGAAGCCGACGACCTCGCGATCGTCATTGCGGCTGAACCGCCGGACGATCTGAATCGGATCGGTCGCCGAATCAGGCACGTCGAACTCGGTATAGACCCGATTGAGGGCCGGCCCTAGCACCTCGGTCGCCGCACGACGCACTCCGCACCTCAACGCTGTTGGCGGCACACCTGCGCCGCGTAGCCTCCGCACCTGTGGGGACTCGTGGTGCCTGCGCACCGGTCTATGATTCTCGCATGCGCCGTCTTCTGCTCTGGACCATCGTCACGCTGATCGCGGTCGTGGCCTTCGTGTCGGCCAGCGGCTACGTCTACCTGCGACAGTCGCTGCCGACCGTCGATGGCCGAATCGAGGTGGCCGGACTCACTCACACCGTCGTGATTACGCGTGATCGTTCGGCCATTCCCCATATCGTCGCCACCAACAAGGCGGACGGCTGGTTCGGTCTTGGCTACGTCCACGCGCAGGATCGCCTCTGGCAGATGGAGTTTCAGCGTCGCATCGGCCATGGACGCCTGTCGGAAATCTTCGGCGCCGCCACCGTGCCGCAGGACAGATTCCTCCGAACGGTCGGCTTTGGCCGGGCAGCGCATTCGGCATGGGCGACGCTTCCAGAAGAGATCCGAGCGCAGGTCAACGCGTATCTCGCGGGCCTGAACGCATTC
>CADEEX010000260.1 GCA_902826465.1 uncultured Acidobacteriota bacterium | reverse complement strand
GCGACCTACAACATGCCGTGGGTGCAGGGCTTGAGCCTTGGCGCGATTCAAACGCTTGAGAGTGGCGTTCCCTACGGCGCGTCGAATGCCAACACGACCGGCAACTTCAACGGGATCAACCCGCAACCATTCGTCACGAACACCGTCGGCTATGTAACGCCGCCGACCGGGTCCAATACCATCTACTTCTACACCAACCGCGACGCCTTTCGTACCGAAGGGCAGAAGCGGACTGACCTCTCGGTCAACTACGTGCGGAACGTTCCGGGTGTGCCCGGCATGCGCGGCTTTCAGCTCTTCGCACAGGCACAGGTCATCAACCTGTTCAACCAGTTCCAACTGTGCGGGTGTGCCGGCACGGTGTTCCAGAACGGCGGTGCCACGACGCAGACGCGCATCAACACCGCGATCCGCACATCGGTGTCCCACGCCAGCACCTACACCTCGTTCAATCCCTTCACGCAGACGCCGGTGCAGGGAGTGAACTGGGATCTGGATCCGGCATTCGGCACGCCGCTGAACCGCCTGGCCTACACGTCGCCACAGCAGTTCCGGTTCTCGGTCGGCTTCAGGTTCTAGACGGACCAACCACTCGACACGATCGACGGGCGCGGCCACAGGGGTCCCGCCCGTTTCTTTTGCTATTCTTGTCCCGTGCTTCCCGACGAGCTGCTGCAGGCATTCAGGACAGTCGCGCTCAGCCCTGAGCCCGACCTGGCCGTAGCGGCGCTGATGATTGCGCGCGTCGCCTATCCACAACTCGATGCCGGTCCGTACCTCGAACAGCTCGATCGACTGGGTCGTGAAGCCACCGCACGCGTCAACGCCGCCACCATCGATCCGCGCGCGACGCCAGACTACGTCGATCCCGACGTCTACGCCAGAATCGCCGCCCTCAACCAGTATCTGTTTGCCGACCTGCACTTTGTGGGCAACGACCTGCACTACGAAGATCCGCGTAACAGCTTCCTGAACGAGGTCCTTGATAGACGGACCGGCATTCCGATTACGCTGGCACTCGTCTACAAGGAAGTGGCGCGCCGAGCGGGCGTCGGCGTCGAAGGGATCAACTTCCCGGGACACTTCCTCCTGCGGTGCCCGGCCCTGCCGGGGTCACGATACTCGCGCGATCTGATTATCGACGCTCACCACGGCGGGGCGCTGCTGACGGAAGGCATGTGTCGAGAGCTGCTGCAGAAGCACGCGGGCGGCGACGTGCAATGGGACCACCACTTCCTGGCCCACGCCACCAAGCCACAGATTCTCGCGCGCATGCTGCTGAACCTGAAGCGGTCGTACGTGCGCATGTACTCGTTTCCACAAGCCAGGGACGTCACCGAGCTGCTCCTGGCCGTCGATCCGCTGGCGCTCAACGAATTGCGCGACCGCGGACTCCTCGCCTACCACCTGAACGACTTCCCGGCCGCCCTGCGCGACTTGCAGCGTTACCTGACGCTCGCCAGGATGGCCGAACTGGATCAGGACGAGCGGGACGAGCAGGAGCAGATCTGGGAACACGTGAAGACGCTCCGCCGCCGTGTCGCGTCGTTGAACTAGCCCGGCGCAGGCCGGACGCTACACCTTCAATCGGCTCACTTCGTCGTACAGAATCGCGGACGCGATGATGCCGTTGTGGAAGTTGCCAACGTCGAGCTTTTCGTTCGGTGCGTGCGCGTTCTCATCAGGCAACCCGACGCCGAACAGTACCGAAGGCAAGCCGAGTTCTTCCTGAAACGTCGAGACCACGGGAATCGATCCGCCTTCGCGTGTGAAGATCGGCGCGCGGCCAAAACCCTTTTCGATGGCGCGCCCCGCCGCCTGCACAAACGGGTTGTCGAACGACGTCATCCACGGCTTGCCGCCGTGCATCCGGGTCACCTTGACCTCGACCGTCTTCGGCGCGTTCTCTTCGACATACTTCTGAAACAGATCGGCAATCTTGTTCGGATCCTGGTCCGGTACCAGACGCATGCTGATCTTCGCCATCGACACGGCCGGCAGCACGGTTTTGGCGCCTTCACCCGTAAAGCCTGACAACAGACCGTTCACCTCGAGCGTCGGTCGTGCCCATGTCCGCTCGAGCGTCGTGTAGCCGGTTTCCCCGGCGAGCTTCGGAATGCCGAAGTCCTTGCGGTACGTCTTCTCATTGAACGGGAGCGAGGCCCAGGCGGCACGCTCTTCCGCCGTCAGCTCGCGCACATCGTCGTAGAAGCCAGGGATTCTGATGCGGCCGCTGCGGTCCTTCATCTGCGCGATCATCTGCGCCAGCACGAACGCGGGATTCGCCAGCGCACCGCCAAAGGATCCGGAGTGCAGATCGGTCGAACTTCCACGCAGGTCGACCTGAAAATAGACCAGCCCGCGCAACCCGTAACAGATGGACGGCACGCCACGCGCGAACATTGCCGAATCCGAAATCACGACGACATCGGCGGCGAGGCGGCTCTTGTTCGCCCGGATGAAGTCGTCGAGGTTGGCGCTACCGACCTCTTCTTCGCCCTCGAGAATCAGCTTCATGTTCACGGGCAGGCGGCCATTCTGTTTCAGATGCGCCTCAATTGCCTTGAGGTGCATGAACACCTGGCCCTTGTCGTCAGCCGACCCGCGCGCAAAGATCTCACCGTCGCGGATCGTCGCCTCGAACGGCGGCGACTCCCACAGGTTCAGCGGGTCAACCGGCTGCACATCGTAGTGGCCGTAGAACAGGATCGTCGGTGCGCCAGGGGCACCAAGCCAGTCGCCATAGACCACCGGATTGCCCGGAGTCTCAATCAGCTCAACGTTCTGCAATCCGATGCGGCCCATTTCGTCACCGCACCATTCGGCGCAACGACGCACGTCGCCGGTATGTTCAGGCAACGCGCTGATGCTCGGAATGGCGAGCAGCGCCTTCAACTCGTCGAGGTAGCGATCGCGATTGACTTGAATGAAATCGATGACGTTGTTCATGTCGCCCTGCTACTCCACTGGCCCCGGAAATCCTGGCCGTTCGTGCCTCAACTTCTCGAGATGCGCACGGACGTTCTCGCGTGCTGCCGGCATCAACGACGCCGGCAGACCATGATAGATGGATTCGGCGATCGTTGTAATCGTGTCGTAGCCATTGTCAACCGCGCGCGCCACCTGAGCCTCCCGCTGGAGACGATGCGCGATGCTGGCCTGCAGCACCTTGAGCGGATGATGGACAGGATCGCCGTGCGCTGGCAGCAGGCGCCTGGGACTCAGCGCGAGAATCCGCGCCAACGACGCCAGATAGGCGCGCATGTCGCCGCCGCGCCGCGTCTGGATGACGACGCTGCCGCCGGGAACTACGAGATCGCCGGAGAACACGGTCGCCGACTCCTCGTGCCAGAAGGCACAGTGGTCTGGCGAGTGTCCGGGCGTGTGCAGCACGATGAGGGCACACCCTCCGGCGATCACTGTTTGCCCATCAGCCAGCGGCTGCCACGGCACAGCGACACGCGCGTCTTCCTCCGGCCACGGGTGCTTCAGGCAGGCGGCGTCGGGATACGCCTCAACGAGTGCGGGGGCACCCGACGCATGGTCGCTGTGGCCATGGGTGACCAGCACAGTGTGGAGCGCCGCTCGGGTCGCGCGCAGCGCGCTCGCCAGCGCCTGCAGGTGACCCGTTCGTCCCACACCAGCGTCGATGAGCGTCGCGGCCCCCTGTTCTTCGGCGATGAGGTAGGTGCGATTGCCCCCGCCGGTCATCAGACCAGGGTTGAGCGCATCGAGCATCACGGGCGCGAAGGTGCGTTCGACTGCCATCCCTTCAGTAGCTGTACCGCAGCGACGCGATGAAGTGTGAGTTCGGTCCGTACTGACCGAGAAAGTCTGTCTCTCTACCGCCGAGCCACGCCGCGGCCACCGTCGCGCGCCAGTGGTCGCCACTGGCCTGCGAATACTCCGCCTTCACAAACGCACCCGCACCATTCTGGCGAATGGCCGTCTCCGCGACGACGCTGCGATTGGCGTCGAGGGTCTTGCTGGCGCGCGCGACGAAGGCGCGCGTCAGCCCGCGATCTGGCGCGAAGAGCAACTCGCGCCGCTCGGCCACAACGGCTTCGCCCGTGTAACCGCCGAGAAACAGCCATTCGCCGCTCTGTCGCTCCACCTGCACGACGTACAGCACGTAATCGTCCGTCCTCGGCGACGACGAGGAAAAGAAGGCGCCTTCGGCCTTGATGGTGAACCATCGCAACGGGACCGCGGCATCGGCGCCGAACATCCGAAGATTCGGATACACCCGCGCCACTGTGACCTCGCCTGGTGCGCCTCCCGGGGCAATGTCGACATTGGGCAGCGTGTTCGACCCGTTGAACGCGGCGATCGACAACTCGTAGCCGGCGCCGGTATGACCCCACCGAACGCCCGCCTGCCCTTTCCGCGGTGGCTCTGACGTCACGTCGATCAGCGTCACAGAGCCGGCCGACGGCGGCACGATGGTCCAGCGCTGGGTCAGCAGCGGCATGCGGCTGGGCGTCAACCACGGCACGACCGCCACCTCGAGGCGCTCCGCGCCGAACTCCGCCACGGCGCGCGCGCCGGTGACTGGCAGAAACTGTGGGTCAATCACGTGGATGAAGTCGCGCGGCGCGAACCGGTCGGTGGGCGTCACGATATAGGCTTTGCCCCAGCGGATGAACTGCTTGCCAAGATCAATCGTCAGCGCGCCCCTGGAAATGGTGGCGCTGGCGCGGCGCAGCGACAACGCCGGACGCAGCGGCCGACGGTCGCGCACATCCAGCCGCCATTCGCGTTCCACCTGCTCGTAGCTGTTCGCCCGACCGTCAATGCCGCCGGCCAGCTGCAACCACGGCGACAGCTTCAGAAACACCTCTTCGCGCCACAGCAGATCGCCCACCGTCTGTCGGGAGTCGTTCGGAGTGGTGCGTGGGAATGCGGTGCCTCGAACGTCCACGAACCCGCGCTGCGTCAACTGGGCGACGGCGCTCGCGGAATCGATGACCACCGCCGAAACGACGACGACTGTAATCAGGGCACGGCGCACGAGAGCGGTGGCGGCGATCACTGGCGACGAATCGCCTGCAGCGTGAAGTCTTCGGGCTTCATCGGTAGGTTGTATTCCAGCTTGTCGATCGTCAGCGTCGTACGGCTGCCGCGCGTGACGTCGGTCATGTCGAGGGTCTTCGCCGTCCAGATTCCCTGCACGTTCGTGAGGTTGCCGTAATTCAAGCGCCGAACCAGTTCGTCCTTCGCGTAACTCTCAATGCGCACCATCGCGTAGTGGTCCTTGCGAATCCACACAATCGACCGTGTGTACTGAGACGTTTTGGTCTGTCTGGGTGTCGATTGAATCTTCCAGCACGACACGCCATCGACGGTATCGTCGCCGAGCATGACGTAGTCGAACTGGTCGACGTCGCGCTCCTCGAGATCCTCGAAACTGAAGTCGGTGCCAAAGAAGCGGGTGGAACGATCCTGCAGCGCGATCCGTCGGTCGCGCTCGAGCGCGGGCGTCCACATCCATTGATCAGACGCGCGATCGGGATGGTTCGCCACGAGCAGCGCGACGCCTTTCACTTCCGCGGGCTGCACGAATCGCAGGAGCATCCTGCTGTCGCCATGAGAACCGAGTCGCTCCAGGGTCCAGCGCTTGTCCGAGACCTTGCCTCTGGCATCGAGGACCCGCAGCAACCCCTCATAGCGCTGCGACGACACGCTCGTCCGTCGCTGCAGCTCCGCGACCACGGTTCGCGCATCGTCGGCGGCCTGCAGGCTCACAGCCGCGGGCACCAGCAGCGTCCAGACAGCCACCCCCGCAACAGTCAGCGACGCGGCAGACCGGGCGGAACGCAGGGAGACGGATGCCGTATTCATACTCGGGCGCCACGGTTGGTGATGGACACCGTGAGAGTGTTGACCATTCCGGAGATCGCGACAAGCACAGCCACAGCCATCTGCACCGAGGTCAGACCACGATCATGACACCGTGGATCGTTTGATGTCTTCGACGATGACGCCGTCGCGGAGCGTGATAGTACGGGGGCAGCTCTCCGCCACCTTCATGTCGTGCGTCACCATGACCACGGTCGAACCCAGGCGCTCATGCAGGTCGCGAATCAGCCTAAGGATCTCGACGCCGGTCTTCGTGTCGAGGTTACCGGTCGGTTCATCGGCCAGCAGGATCGGCGGATAAATCGAGAGCGCCCTGGCGATGGCCACCCGCTGGCGTTCACCACCGGACAACTCTTCGGGCAGGTGCGTCAGCCGCTTGCCCAGCTGCACGAGTTCGAGGAGTTCGGTCGCGCGCTCCTGCACCCTGGCCTTGGCCCACCCTCTCAGATGCAGCGGCAGACCCACGTTCTCCACGCAGCTCAGGGTTGGCAGCAGGTTGAAGAACTGGAAAATGAAGCCGATTTTGTCTCGCCGCACCTTCGTCAGCGCATCGTC
>CADEEX010000259.1:3122-6418 GCA_902826465.1 uncultured Acidobacteriota bacterium | reverse complement strand
CCCGTATGGCCTATGCGCTCTTGAATGCGGTGGCGGTGCTGATCATTGCCTGCCCGTGCGCGCTGGGGCTCGCGACACCGATGTCGATCATGGTCGGCACCGGTCGCGGTGCCGAAGGCGGCGTGCTTATCCGTCACGCTGAGGCGCTGGAACTGCTCGAACAGGTGACCACGCTCGTCGTGGACAAGACCGGCACGCTCACCGAAGGCAAACCCCGGCTCGTCGCCATCGAGCCGCTCGACGGCCTCGACGCCAATACCCTGCTGCGCCTGACCGCGAGTCTCGAGTACGTCAGCGAGCACCCGCTCGCCGCGGCCATCGTAGCCGGTGCCCGCGAGCGATCGGTGGCGGTCAGTCCCGTGACGGCGTTCGAGTCGATCACGGGCAAAGGCGTGGTGGGCACGGTTGAGGGACGCCGCGTCACCATTGGCAATCTGCGCCATCTCGAGGCGCTCGGCATCGCGCCTCTCGCGCTGCGTGAACGGGCCGACACCCTGCGCGGCGAAGGTCAGACCGTGGTGTTCGTGGCCATCGACGGCAAGGCGGCCGGCCTCGTCTCCGTCGCTGATCCAATCAAGGCGACCACGGTCGAAGCGATTCGCGCACTGCACGCCGAAGGCGTCAAGGTCGTAATGCTGACCGGCGACAACCGGACCACGGCAGATGCCGTGGCGCGCGCCGTCGGCATCGATCGCGTGGAGGCCGACGTCTTGCCGGCGGAGAAGGCCGCGGTGATCAAGCGGCTGCAGGCGGGCGGCGAACGCGTGGCCATGGCCGGCGACGGCATCAACGATGCGCCTGCCCTCGCCGCCGCCAGTGTCGGCATCGCGATGGGCACCGGCACAGATGTGGCGATCGAAAGCGCCGGCGTCACGCTCGTGAAGGGCGACCTCCGCGGCATCGTCCGCGCGCGCCGTCTCAGTCGGGCGACGATGGGGAATATCCGGCAGAACCTGTTCTTCGCGTTCGTCTACAACGTGGCCGGCGTGCCGATCGCGGCGGGTATTCTCTATCCGTGGTTCGGCCTGTTACTCAGCCCGATGATCGCGAGCGCGGCCATGACATTCAGCTCGGTGTCGGTGATCGGCAATGCCCTTCGGCTCAGGCGGGTGACGCTGTAATTGCACCCCTCCTCGAACGGCCCTGCCGCGGCACTATGTCGATTCGGACGCTCGGCAATGCCGACCGGACGCGCGCGCATGGCGCGGGCTCCTCGACCGGCGTATCTTCACTACCAGAACGGCGAATCAACGCCGGCAGAACCAAGAGAGATACGTGTATGACGACAGCAGGAACGGCCACTCGCGTGGGCGGCATCGAACTCGACGACCCGATCAAGGTGAAGCAGCAGGCCATGTGGGCCTCTGCCGACTTTGCCATCATCGGCACAACGCTGCAGATTGTCGGCGAGCAGCTCTGTGAAGGCATCGACCTTCGCGCCGGCGCCCGGGTGCTCGACGTGGCGGCCGGCAACGGCAACGCCACGCTGGCGGCGGCACGCCGCTTCGCCACGGTCACCTCTACAGACTACGTGCCGGCCTTCCTCGATCATGGCCGTGAACGTGCCGCCGCGGAAGGGCTCGGCGTCACGTTCCAGGTGGCCGACGCCGAAGCGCTCCCCTTTCCTGACGCCAGCTTCGACGTGATCGTGTCCACCTTCGGGGTGATGTTCACGCCCAACCACGAACGCAGCGCTGCGGAAATGGTACGGGTCTGCCGCCCCGGCGGCACGATCGGCCTGGCGTCGTGGACGCCCACCGGGTTTCTTGGCGACATGTTCCGCACCATCGCCAAGCATGTGCCGCCCATCCCGGGAGTGAGATCGCCGCTGCTGTGGGGGACCGACGCGCACCTGCAGACGCTGTTCAAGGGCTGCGCCATTTCGCACACGGTGCGGCACTTCAACTTCCGCTATCGATCGCCCGAGCACATGCTCGATATCTTCCGGACCTTCTACGGACCGACGCACAAGGCGTTTGCGGCGCTCGACGCCGAACACCAGCAGGCACTCGAACACGACCTGTTGACGCTGTTCAAGAACGCCAGCCGCGGCGGCGACAGCGGACTGGTGATTCCGGCGGAGTATCTGGAGACGACGATCGTGCGATAGAAATTACGAGGGACACTTCGGCCTTCGTCATTCCCTATCTAGCCGTCATCGCTCGCGCGCCGGCCACTCGCCAGATGGCGTTCCCCACATCGTCGGCCACGAGCAGCCCGCCGTGTGTGTCGACGGCCACGCCAACCGGCCGGCCCATCGCCTCGCCGTTCTCCTTGACGAAGCCGGTGAGCACGTCGATCGGCATCCCAGCCGGCTTGCCGGCGTTGAACGGCACAAAGATCACCTTGTAGCCGGCGCGCGGTTTCCGGTTCCACGATCCGTGCTGACCGATGAACATGCCTTCGGCAAACTGCGGTGACAGCGTATTTGCTCCAGAATGCGCGAGACCGAGCGAGGCCGTGTGGGCGCCCAGCGCGTAGTCAGGGGCAATGGCTTTGGCCACAAGATCAGGCCGTGCCGGTTCCACTCGATCATCGACGTGCTGGCCGTAGTAGCTGTACGGCCAGCCGTAGAAGGCGCCGTCTCGCATCGCCGTCATGTAGTCGGGCACCAGGTCATTGCCAAGCTCATCGCGTTCGTTGACGGCGACCCAGAGCGCGCCGCTTTCGGGCTCCCACGCCATCCCCACGGGATTGCGCAGCCCGGTGGCAAAGGTGCGGTGGGTGCCGGTCTTCAGATCGACCTCCCACACTTGCGCGCGGCCCTGTTCCTCGCTCATGCCGTTTTCGGCAACGTTGCTGTTCGAGCCGATCGCGACGTAGAGCCTGGAGCCATCTGGGCTGGCGATGATGTTCTTGGTCCAGTGATGGTTGCGGGGTCCACCCGGCAACGCGAGGATCTGCTCGCCTGCTGATGGGATGGAGGTGGCGTCGGTCGCGTACGGGAATCGAACGATGGCGTCGGTGTTCGCTACGTACAGCGAGCTGCCCACCAGGGCCATACCGAACGGCGAGTTCAAGCCGGACAGGAAAGCGGTACGCGTCTCCGCGACGCCGTCGCCGTCGGCATCACGCAGCAGCGTGATGCGATTCGCACTCGGCACCGCGCCGCCAGCCTTCTTCTGATAGCGCGCGAAGAACCACCCCTTGATGCCCGTGTTGTCTTCGGGACGCGGCGGGGCATTGGTCTCTGCCACCAGCACGTCTCCATTGGGAAGCACGTAGAGCCAGCGCGGATGATCGAGTCCGCTGGCGAAGGCGTTCACGGTGGTTCCCGCAGCCGGGCTCGGCGTCGT
>CADEEX010000259.1:0-3022 GCA_902826465.1 uncultured Acidobacteriota bacterium | reverse complement strand
TGCGCCCGTGGGCCACGCGCCGTGAACGAACAACGGGCCGCGTCGTGGCTGATCGTCGGTGGCGGCGTCGTGTTTCCCACCGCCGTGCTATTCGTGCTGCTCGCCTTCGGACTCAGAGCTGTCCCACGGCTCATTGAAGCGCCCAGCCCCGGACACCTTCGCATCGAAGTGCGCGGCGAGCAGTGGTGGTGGCGCGTGCGCTATCTCACGCCAGACGGTCCGGTCGATCTGGCGAACGAGCTTCGCCTGCCGGTCGGCGAGCGGATCGACGTCGTCCTGACCAGCGCCGATGTCATTCACTCGTTCTGGATCCCCTCGATCTCTGGAAAAGTCGACATGATTCCCGGGCGCACCACGCATCTGTCACTCGAGCCGACACGCACCGGCACCTTCCGTGGCGCCTGCGCCGAATACTGCGGCGCCTCGCACGCGCTCATGGCGTTTCAGGTGGTGGTCGTCGAGCGCGACGCGTTCGACGCCTGGCTCAGCGGCCAGTCGGCGGCCGCGACCCCGCCGTCCACACCCGACCTGCAGCGCGGCCAGGAACTCTTCATGTCGAACGGATGCGGCTCCTGTCACGCCATCCGCGGCACCGAGGCCGACGGAGAGATCGGCCCCGATCTCACGCACATGGGCAGCCGCCTCAGCCTCGCGGCCGCGACGCACGCCAACGATCGTGCGCACATGGCCGCCTGGATCGCTGCGCCGGAGCACTCGAAGCCAGGCGCGCTGATGCCGCCCTTCGAGGCGCTCGGTGAGGCGCAGTTGCGGACGCTGTCGGCGTACCTGCTGGAGCTGCGATGACTGGTTCTCCCACCTCGCCGCCTGCTGACCCTGACCCGCTGCCGGCGCCCTTACCCCTCGAGGCCAGGAAGGCGCAGGAAGAACGGTTACTGAAGGCGTGGGCGCTGCCGACCGGCTGGCGCTACTGGTCGTCGGTCAACAACACCGTCGTCGGCCTCTGGTACATCGTGCTGACGCTGGTGTTCTTTCTCTTTGGCGGGGTGCTGGCGTTGCTGATGCGACTGCAGCTCGCGAGTGCCGGCAACGACGTGCTCAGCGCCGACCTCTACAACCAGGTGTTCACGCTGCACGGGTCGGTGATGATGTTTCTCTTCGCCATCCCGATCTTCGAAGCCGTGTCGATCTGGTTCCTGCCGCAGATGATCGGCGCGCGCGAGCTGCCGTTTCCGCGTCTCTCCGCTTTCGGATTCTGGGCGTTTCTGATTGGCGGCACCTTCCTCTGCGGTTCGATTTTCTTCAACGCGGCACCGAGCGGCGGATGGTTCATGTACCCGCCGCTCACGAGCGGCTATCAGCCGGATATCGGCGCCGACATCTGGCTGCTTGGGTTCTCGTTCATCGAAGTGGCCGCCATCGCGGCGGCGGTTGAACTGATTGTGGGCGTGCTGCGATGCCGTCCACCAGGCATGCGCCTGAACCTCATCCCGCTGTATGCGTGGTACGTGCTGGTGGCGGCGTTCATGGTGCTGTTCGCCTTTCCTCCGCTCATCGCCGGCACCATCCTGCTCGAACTCGAGCGGGCCTTCGGCTGGCCGTTCTTCGATCCGGGCGGTGGCGGCGATCCGTTGCTGTGGCAGCACCTGTTCTGGATCTTCGGGCACCCCGAGGTCTACATCATCTTTCTCCCCTCGGTGGCGCTGATCGCGATGATCGTGCCGACGGCGGCACGGCGCGCCATTGTCGGCTACAGCTGGGTGGTGCTGTCAGCAATCGGCACCGGTTTTCTGAGCTTCGGACTGTGGGTGCACCACATGTTCACGACCGGACTGCCGGGCATCACGCTGGCGATCTTCTCCGCGGCCTCAACGGCGGTCGCCATTCCCACCGGCGTGCAGTTCTTCTGCTTCCTCGCCACCCTGCTGGCCGGACGCGTGGTGCATTCCATCCCGATGCTTTATGTGTTCGGTGGGCTCACGACGTTCATCATTGGCGGGCTCACCGGCGTCATGGTGGCGATGGCGCCGTTCAACTTTCAGGCGCACGATTCGTACTTCATCGTCGCGCACCTGCACACAGTGCTCATTGGCGGCGCCGTGTTTCCGCTGCTGGCGGGGGTCTACTACTACTACCCGCTCGTCAACGGCAAGCTGCTGTCGGAACGCCTCGGCCGCATCTCGTTCTGGCTGGTGTTCATCGGTTTCAACGTCACCTTCATGCCGATGCACGCCTCCGGACTACTCGGAATGCCGCGGCGCGTCTTCACGTATCCGGCCGGTCTCGGCTTCGAGACACTGAACCTCGTCTCGACCATCGGTGCGTTCATTCTCGCTGGTGGCTTCGCGGTCGTCATGTGGGACGTCATCCGCCCGAAAGGAAAGCAGCCGCTGGCGCCGCGGAATCCGTGGGGCGCCGGCACACTCGAATGGCTGCAGGAAGTGCCCGCACAGCCGTGGGGCGTGCGGACCATCCCGGAGATCGACGCGCGCTATCCGTTGTGGCAACAGCCGAACTTCGTGCGCGACTACGACGAAGGGCGCTTCTATCTGCCAGACGCTGAAGAAGGACGGCGCGAGATGCTGGTGACGTCGAGCATCGACGCCACGCCGGTGCAGTGCATGCGCATTCCCGGTCCCACGTTCATCACGCCGATCGCCGCACTCTTCACCGGCGGCATCTTCATCTTCCCTACCTACAAGCTGTACGGCTGGATGGCCGTCAGCGCTGTGCTCTCGCTCGCCAGCATCATCGTCTGGTTGTGGACCGGCACCGGGGAGATTCCTGAGAAAGAGACCAAGGACGTCGGCCTCGGCGTGCGGCTGCCGCTCTATGTGTCTGGACGGGATTCGGTTGGGTGGTGGGCCATGTGCATCACGATGCTCGCCATCTTCACCGCGTTCATTTCGCTCGTGTTCGGCTACTTCTTCTACTGGACGCTGCGGGACGACTTTCCGCCCGTGCCTTCACCGGGACCGGGAACGTTCTGGCCTGCGGTGTCGCTGGTGCTAATCGTGTCTGCCTGGGGGTTCACCACGCTGGCGTATCGATGGAACCGCCAGAA
>CADEEX010000258.1 GCA_902826465.1 uncultured Acidobacteriota bacterium | reverse complement strand
AATGCCTCGAGTGCGGCAAGCGGTTCACCAGCTATGAGCGCATCGACGAGATCCCGTATATGGTCGTCAAGAAAGACGGCACGCGGGAGCGGTTCGATCGTCAGAAACTGATTGGCGGGTTGCTCAAGGCCTGCGAGAAGCGGCCGGTCAGTCTGGCGGCCATCGAAGGGGTCGCCGATCGCGTCGAGTCGACACTGCAGGAACGACCCGAGCGGGAGATCGGCACGGTCGAGATCGGCGCGTTCGTGATGGAAGAACTGAAGAAGCTCGACAAGGTCGCCTACGTCCGCTTCGCGTCTGTCTATCGGCACTTTCGAGACATCGGCGAATTCATGAGCGAGCTGAAAGACCTGTTGAACTCCAAAGAATAACGAATGGATGGCCCGCGGCCGTTTCGTGACAACCCGCGACTGATTCTCGCCGGCATCGCCGTCTTGGTCGGTGCCCTGATTGCCATTCTCACCGTTGCCAATCGCTCGCCCCGCTTCTCGCCTGACTTCTCGTCGGAGTTCGTCCTCTATGGCCTGACCGCCGCCGACTTGACCATGCTCGTCGCGCTGGTCTTCGTGCTGGCGCGCAACATCGTCAAGCTCGTCGTCGAGCGGCGTCGCGGCCGTCCGTTCGCGCGATTCCGCGGCAAGCTGGTGGCGCTGCTGCTCGGCATGACTCTGGTGCCGGCCTCGCTGGTGCTGGCGGTCGGCAGCGAGGTCATTCGCACCAGCGTAGACGGCTGGTTCAATGCGCCGATGGACGAGATTCTTTCGTCGGCCAATCAGATCGCCGGCGACTACTACCACGAGCGGCAGTTGCTGGTCGCCGATCAGGCGGCACGCATTGCGCGGGCCCTGGCGGCTGTCGATCTGGCGTCGCCCGACGTTGCGCAGCTGCGTGCGCTGATTGCGCCGGACATCACGTCGCAACGGGTGCAGATGGTCGAGGTCTACCGCGTCGGTGACGCGGCGAGCGGGCTGACCGGTCCCGAGCTGGTGCTCGACATCGCAACGGCCACACTGCCGCCTGGCTATTCGCGTGCCGCCGGTGACCGACTTGCCGCCCAGGTGCTGGGGGGGGCGGCCGAAACGCGGTCGAGCGAATCGCTCGGCACGTCGGGTGATCTGCTGCATGCGGCCGCGCTCATCCGGCCCGGTGGGAACGCGGTGCCTACCGGCGTGGTGGTGGCGACCGACTATCTCACCGGAGAAATGGCCGCTCGCTCACGGCGAATGACCCAGGCCTTCGAGAGCTACAACCAGTTGCGTGTGCTCAAGCTGCCGTTGACTGGCGTCTACATCTCGTTCTTCCTGATGGTGACGCTGATGATTCTCGTCGGCTCGATCTGGATGGGGCTCTACCTGGCGAAGCGCATTACCCAGCCGGTGCAGATGCTGGCGGCCGCGGCCCGCGAGATCGGCGCCGGGCGTCTCGATCAGCACCTCGAACCGCAGAGCGACGATGAATTCGGTGCGCTCACGGAA
The DNA here is from genome assembly GCA_902826465.1 of uncultured Acidobacteriota bacterium. Classification (GTDB taxonomy): domain Bacteria; phylum Acidobacteriota; class Vicinamibacteria; order Vicinamibacterales; family CAVVIG01; genus CADEEX01. The sequence goes on along the minus strand of CADEEX010000258.1, from coordinate 4,949 downwards.
GCCTTCAATACGATGGCCGGGGAGCTGGCGACGAGCCGTCGCAAGGTCGAGCGGTCGACCGTCGAACTCGAGCGCAAGCATCTCGAGGTGGAGCGACGCCGCCGCTACATCGAAGCGATTCTCGAGCGCATCACCACGGGGGTGATCTCGATTGACGCCAGTGGTGTCATCACCACCATCAACAGCGCTGCCGCCAGGCTTCTGGATCTGGACCGCGCGGTGATCGGCACGGCTGCGCGCGTGGTCCTCGAAAGAAAGGACCTGCTGGAGATTGGTGCGGTGCTCACCAAAGCCTCGAAATCCAGCCGCGAGCCGGCGTCGCAGGACATCGTGATGACCCGTGAAGGCGTGGACGCGCATCTGACCGTCGTGGCGACGGCGTTGGTGGGCGAGAGCGGAAAGCCGGAAGGGCATATCCTGGTGCTCGACGACGTCACGCCGCTCATTCGCACGCAGAAGGTGGCGGCCTGGCGCGAGGTGGCGCGACGACTGGCGCACGAAATCAAGAATCCGCTGACACCGATTCAGTTATCGGCAGAACGGCTGCGCCGTCACTTCGCCGATGCGCCGTCGGGCGCGAAGGCGCTCGTGGAAGAGTGCACCTCCACGATCGTCGGTGAAGTCGAGTCGTTGAAAGGACTGGTGGACGAGTTCTCGCAGTTTGCCAGGATGCCGGCGCCGCGCGCGGTGTCGGTGGATCTGCACGATCTGCTCATCAACGCGCTGGCTCTCTACGACGGTCTGTTCGCCGACGTGGTGATTGAGCGCCGTTTCGCCGCGGCGATGCCGCCCGTGCGGATCGATCCCGAGCAGGTGCGCCGGGTCATCATCAACCTGATCGACAATGCGATCGAGGCCATGGAGCGGCGCGGCGTCATTGTGGTGTCCACCGAACGCGATGAGGCCAATCACCTGGTCAGGATTGTCGTCGCCGACAACGGGCCAGGCATTCCTGCCGCCGAGCGCGACAAACTGTTCCTCCCGTACTACTCGACCAAGCGCCGCGGCAGCGGTCTCGGCCTGGCCATCGTCAGGCGCATCATTGCCGAGCACGGCGGCAGCATCGACGTCGCCGATCACGTGCCACGCGGCACTCGTTTTACAATCGAACTTCCGGCGTGAAATCCCACATTCTTATCGTTGACGATGAACCGGGCGTGCGCAGCGCGTTGAGCGGTGTCCTGCGCGACGAGGGTTACACGGTTGAAGCCGTCGACAGCGGAGAGTCCTGTCTCGAGCGGTTGACCCGCGGGACCGTCGACCTCATCATGCTGGACGTCTGGCTGCCGGGCATGGACGGACTGGCGACGCTGCAGCGGTTGCGCGAGCGACAGGTTGATGCCCAGGTCGTTGTCATCTCCGGACATGGCAACATCGAGTCGGCGGTGCGGGCGATCAAGCTCGGCGCCTTCGACTTTGTCGAGAAGCCGCTGTCGCTTGAAAAGACCGTCCTGGTGGTGCGCAACGCCCTGCGGCAACGGCGTCTCGAAGACGAGAACCGCGTGCTGCGCGCCCGCGTCGATCGCACCCAGACGATGGTGGGCGAGAGCTATGCCATGCGCCAGCTTCGCGAGCAGGTGGCGATGGCGGCCCCCACCAACGGCCGCGTGTTGATCTATGGCGAGAACGGCACCGGCAAGGAGCTGGTGGCGCGCACGATTCATACGATGAGCCGCCGGCGCAATAACACCTTTGTCGAGCTGAACTGCGCGGCGATTCCCGAAGAGCTGATCGAGAGTGAGCTGTTTGGCCACGTCCGTGGCGCGTTCACCGGTGCCGTGGCCGACCGCCGCGGCAAGTTCGAGGTTGCCGACGGCGGTACGATCTTCCTCGACGAAATTGGCGACATGAGCCTGAAGACGCAGGCGAAGGTGCTGCGCGTCCTCCAGGAGCAGACGATGGAGGCGGTGGGCGGGATCAATCGCATCAAGGTCGATGCCCGCGTCCTCGCCGCGACCAACAAGGATCTGCAGGCCGAGATCCGGGCCGGAAATTTTCGCGAAGATCTCTACTTCCGCCTGAACGTGGTGCCGATCTTCGTGCCGCCGCTGCGTGATCGGCAGGAGGACATTCCGCTGCTGGCCGATCACTTCATGGCGGAGTTTGCGCGCGAGTACGGGCGGCGGCTCAAGCGCTTCGACGGCGCGGCGCTGTCGGCCATCCAGCGGTATCCGTGGCCCGGCAACGTCCGCGAACTGCGCAATGTCATCGAGCGACTGATGATCATGGTGCCCGGGGACGAGGTCACCAGGGAGGATCTCGGCTTCCTCGAACATTCCTCACTGGAATCGCCGAAGCCGACATCTGCTCCGGCCGAGAAGCTGACGTTGCTCGAGGCCCGGGATCGGTTTGAGCGCGACCTGATCCTGCGAACACTGGCCGACCAGCAGGGCAATATGTCGCGCACCGCCGATGTACTCGGCGTCGAACGGAGCAATCTGTACCGCAAGATGCGGGCGTTCGGGATTGCACCGTCGCGGCGGGTCGAGCTGGATGACGATTCCGCATGAACAGCATCCTCTGGCAGCCTGATCTGCGCGGTGAACTGATCGAGTTGCGGCCGCTCGACGCCCAAGACTTCGACGCCCTCTTCGCTGTCGCGTCCGACCCGGACATCTGGGCACAGCATCCGGCAAGTGACCGCTATCAAGAGCCGGTGTTCAGGGCGTTCTTCCGCGATGCGCTCGACTCGCGCGGGGCGCTGGTCGCCATTGACCGGTCCTCAGGAGAGGTCATCGGTTCGTCCCGTTACTTCGGGTTCGATCCGGTGAAGTCCGAGGTGGAGATCGGCTGGACGTTTCTGGCGCGGTCGCATTGGGGCGGCCGTTACAACCACGAGATGAAGCGGTTGATGCTCGACTTCGCGTTCCAGCACGTTGCGCGCGTCACGTTTCTGGTGGGTGAGGGCAATCGCCGATCACGCACCGCGCTTGAGCGGATCGGCGCCGTGTTGACGAGCGAGCGCAGCGATCGCGTGCTGCACGGTGCCATCGTGTCGCACGTCGTCTACGAAATCCGACGCGGCGCCACACCAGTCAGGTCAGGACACTAGAGGGCGAAGCCGAGCCCGCGTAGCTTCACTTCGAGCATCTGCTGGTCGGAAAAATGGCCCAGCCGCAGGTGCTCAGGAGTGGTGTCGGTCAGGGCGGCTTCCGGAATCAGGCCAATCAGCTCGCTTTCGAGTACCTCGACGCCGTCGTCGGCGGCGGCGGCCACAATCCGGTCGAAGACGACCTGCACCGGCGTGCGGGTGTAGTCGGTGAGGTTCATCGACACCTGGACAATGCCGCGATCGTGCAGGGTTACCGCCATGGCCTTCACGGCTGGCAGGCCGCCGCTGCTCTCGCGGATGGTGCGCGCAATGCGCTGGGCGACCGGCAGAAGTCCCGTGGCCAGGTTCACGTTGAAGGCGATCAGCGGGCGCCTGGCGCCGACGACCGTGGCGCCAGCGGTCGGATGCGGTTCGGCCGGACCAAAGTCGGGCCGCCACTCGGGAGCGGCCAGTTTGGTGCGCAACCCCTCGAATCCTCCCCGTCGGATCGCTTCCAGCCGGCGCCGGCCGGGCTGCCGGCACGCTTCCTCGTACAGGAAGACCGGGAGACCGAACCGAGTGGCCAGGTCGTGGCCCACACGGGTGGCCAGGTCGACACACGCCGCCATGGAGGTGTCGCCAAGGGGAACAAAGGGCACCACGTCGAGAGCACCGATGCGCGGATGCTCGCCGCGATGCGATCGCAGGTCGATGGCAGCCACGGCACGCGACGCCAGATGCATGACCGCGTTGTGCAGTGCCGCCTCGGATCCGGCCATCGTGAACACCGAACGATGGTGGGACGCGTCGGCAGAATAGTCGAGGAGCGCGACGTCCAGGCGCGGCAGCTCGGCGGCCACCTCGTGAATCCACTCCAGCCGGCGTCCTTCGCTGACGTTCGGTATGCACTCGATCAGGGGCATGCGATCTCACGTGTATAATCACACGTCTTTCACTCGAGCACTCATGTCCGACCCGCTACGCACCGACGAACCGCGGCCGCTCGATGTGACGCCGCCCGTCGACCGCGAAGAGAAGATCGAGCAGCTCCTGCTCAACGGTCTCGAGCACTATTTCGCGGCCGGGTACGAGCAGGCGATCAATGTCTGGACCCGTGCACTGTTCATCGATCGCGGGCATGCGCGGGCCCGGGCGTACATCGAGCGGGCGCGCAGTGCGCAGGCGGAACGGCAGCGCGAATCGGAAGAGCTCCTGCAGCGCGGTGTCGTGGCGTTTCAGCAGGGGGCGGCCGACGAAGCCCGCCGGTTGCTCCACGATGCCATGGCGCAGGGAGCGCCCGCGGACGAAGCGCTGGCCATCCTGGAGCGGATCAATCGGCTCGAGCAGTTGTCTCCGAACTGGCTCCTGGCCGCGCCGCCGCCCTCGGGTGGAACGCCCGCTGTTCACGGCACGTCTCGCCGCGCCTGGTTCGCACTCGCCGGTCTCGTCGTGGTCATTGTTGCAGCGGCAGCGTTCGCGGCGGGGGCATTTCGTGGCGATCTCAGACCCTTGCTGGTGCGGCCGATTCCGCTCTCGGCACCCATCGCGCGGCTGGCGAGTGATCCGGAGGCCTTGATTCCCCGTCGCGGCGAGAATGCACTGGTGCGCGCGCGCGCGCTGGCCCAGGCAGGGCGACTCCGTGAAGCGCTGGCGGCCCTCGAGACTGTTCGGCCCACTGACGTGCAGAAGGCCGATGCTGATCGTCTTCGCGCCGACTTGCAGCGACAACTCATCGGCATGGCGCTCGCCACACCACCGCCGCGGACGACCGCTGCGCCATGAAGTGTCCCAAGTGCGGATACCTTGGGTTTGAAACTGTCGACCGTTGCCGCAATTGTGGCTACGACTTCTCGCTAACCTCCTCACCGACGCTTCCCGAACTGTCCATTCGCACCACGGCGGTCGAGACCGGCGGTCC
>CADEEX010000257.1 GCA_902826465.1 uncultured Acidobacteriota bacterium | reverse complement strand
GGCTCTTTCTGATTGGGCTGCTGCTCCTCAGCGGCACACGACGCCAGGTCGTGTCGATTCTGGTGGCCTTCCTCGCTGCCGACGTCGCCACTACGGCGCTCATCGTCTTGAAGATTGCTCATCCCGCCGCACGGCTCACTGAACCAGCGCTGGCGCTCAGCGTCGTGTACATCGGCGCGGACAACCTGATGGTCCGCGGCGGCAAGGATATGCGACCGTGGATCGCGCTGGCGTTCGGCGTGCTGCACGGATTCTGGTTTGGCGGGGCTCTCGCGCTCATGGACCTGCCACGCTCCGCACTGGGGTGGTCGCTCGTGTCGTTTGCACTCGGAGCAGCGCTGGCGCAATCGACACTGGTTGTGCTCCTCGCGTTGACGGTCGGAGCCTGTCGCCGAGCGAATGCCGATGCAGCACGCACGGTCGCCGTTGCAGGATCGATGCTCATCGTCGCTGGCGGGACGTATCTGTTCGTCCAGCGCGTCTTCTTCCCCGGCGGAGTCTTCTAATCGTCCGAGAGCGCGTGCTCAGTTCTTCCGCTTGAGCGGTCGCCCAGTCGGTGCCGCGTTCCACGGATCCTCCGGCCACGGATGCTTCGGATAGCGGCCCCGCAGTTCCTTTCGCACCTCGGGGTAGGTCCTCGCCCAGAAACTCTTGAGGTCGCGCGTCACCTGCACCGGCCGACCGTTAGGAGCCAGCAACGAGAAGACCACGGGCTCGCGCCGCGGGCCGACCCTGGGGGTTTCTTCGAGGCCGAACAGCTCCTGGAGTTTGACCTCAGCTACGACGGAGCCGTCCGACGCGTAGTCAAGTCGGACTGACCGGCCGCTCGGAACGACCAGTGATTCCGGCGCATCCCTGGTCAACCGCGCTGCGATGTCGGGTGTGAGCCCATCGCTCAGCCGTACATCATGAAGGGCACGTTTACCAATCACGGCTCGGTCGATCAACACCCTCTCATCGGCGGCGCACGAGGCAAACGCCAGTCGACGGAGGAGTCGTTGGTCGGCGCTGGAGCGTGCCTCCTCAAGGAACGCCGACTTGAGCAGCGGTTCAGCCGCATCGAGGTCTGGGCTGGCTGGCGTCTGCGATAGCTCGAGCGAGTCGTACCTTGCCACGATCGCAGTACGAACCTTACCGTTCTGGTCCAGCCAGGTGCGTGCCTCATTGCCGTTGGGCGAGAGCCAGTCTCTGTCGATCGCACTGGCAACGCGAATGCGGGCGTTGGGATCGTTGATTCGGTTCGACGCAGTCACGTCCAGCGCGACAAGCCACTCAGCGTCCCTCACTCCACTTTCAGGAGACAGCGCAGCGCCAGACCCGCTGGCGAGTTTGAAGCGTTCCGAGCCAGGCTCTCGGCGCCTCGCCACACGGTCTGGATAGCCGGCAAGGATCGCGCGGCGCAGATCGTGGTCATCGGGACGCGCGCGGGGGCTGTCATCACTGATGCCTAAACGTAACGCCGTCCGTTCGAGCTGGTCCACGGTGGCTTGTAGGTGAGGAAGCGTGTGCCACTCGTCCAGCACCGACAGGACATCGGAGGTCGTGAGGGTGCCGCGCGGCATCACCGGGAATCGATCGCCAAGGACCGCGCAGGCACGAACAACCTGTCGCGATCCACCGCCAGCAATGAACACTCGCGAGAGCCTCGGCGAGAGCGGCAATTGCCGCATCTGTTCGCCCACCAACGTCAGGCGCCGTCCCGAGACCGCCCCAAGCCGCCCCAGCAGAGCGAGCGCGCTTGCGATCGCTTCAGCGTTCGGACGCTCAAACCAGGAAAAGTGCTCGGGATCCTCGCCGCACGCGACCAAATCGAGCACGCACGCGGCCAGGTCAATGCGATGAATCTCTGGCTCCCTCGCAGGCCGCAGGTGGTCGGTCGCGGCCCACAATCTCAGCACGCGACCCGGACCAGTGCGTCCTGCCCGGCCGGCCCGCTGGTCCGCCGAATCTCTGGGAATGCGCTCGGTGAAGAGCCCATCAATCGCGCGGGCGCGATCATACCGAGCCACCTTGTGAAGACCGGAGTCGACGACGGCGCTGATGCCTGGCACTGTTACCGATGTTTCCGCGATGTTGGTTGAAACGATGATTCGACGACGCTCAGACACAGCGGCCAACGCCCGGTCCTGCGCCCTTCCATCAAGACTGCCGTGAAGCGGGAAGAGGTCGACTGGCAGATGCCGCAGGGAGATTTCGCGAACCGCTCTCTCGACATCATGGCCGCCGGCAACAAAACACAGGACGCTTCCGGCCGAACGTTCCAGCATCGCGATCGCGCCGGTCATGATGTTCATCTGTGGGGCGTACTCGACTTCGATCGGAAATGTGCGCCCCGGCACCCTCACGATGGGGCAGTCGCCAAGAAAGGCGGCGACTGGTTCGGCGTCGAGCGTCGCAGACATTACGACGAGACGAAAATCGTCTCGCGCTAGCCAGGTCTGACGCGCGAGCGCGAGGCCAAGATCGCTGTGGATGCTGCGCTCATGAAACTCGTCGATGACCAGAGTATGGAAGCCTGACAGCAGTGGATCGCGCTGCAGGCGCGACGTCAAAATGCCCTCCGTGGCCACCAGAACGCGGGTGTCTGAGCGATACCGGCGCTCGAAGCGAATCTGCCATCCGACCTCGTGGCCGAGAGACCAGGCACGTTCCTCGGCAATTCGCGTAGCGACTCCGCGGGCAGCAGCGCGGCGTGGCTGCAGGAGCAGGACGGGACCTGCCGTTGAGAGAGCGGGTGGCACCCGTGTCGTCTTCCCGGCACCAGGCGGCGCGACAACGACCACGGCGCGGGAGTTTGCCAGCGCCTCTTCGATCAGCGGCAGGTATGGGTCGATCGGAAGGGTGTCCACGCGCTTGGGCGAAGGTCAATGGTGCGGGGCGCAGCCAGCAGCGACGCCGCCGAAGACGTGGATGCCAAATCGGTACTGCGGATCGACGTCATTCCCGTAACGAAGACCTTGAAGGGGCAGACATTGCGGAAAGATGTCCAGGCAGGCATTCGGCAGCCGTTTGCAGACCGGTCGGCTTGCTAGACATCAGACTTCATCAGGCTGGCCCGCGTCGGGGCGAAACCTGAGCGAGACGCCGTTCATGCAATACCGCAGCCCCGTCGGCGGAGGTCCGTCCGGGAAGACGTGGCCCAGGTGGCCACCACAGTTGGCGCAATGCACTTCGGTGCGCGTCAGAAATAGGGTGCGGTCTACCGTTGTCTCTACCGCCTGATCGAGCGGTTCCCAAAAACTCGGCCAGCCGGTTCCGCTCTCGTATTTAGTCTCTGAGTTGAACAAGGGCTGGGCGCAACCAGCGCATAAGAACAGGCCCTCACGTTTCTCCCGGTTGAGCGGGCTCGCTCCCTGGCGCTCCGTTCCATGCTGGCGGAGCACCCGAAACTGCTCCGGTGTCAGGATTGCCGCCCATTCCTCTTCGGTCTTGTGCGACGCCAACGGTTTCTCTTCCATTGTGTCAGTCTACCCTTCGATGAATTCAGAAGAACACGGTTTCACCCAAGGCGAACAAGGTCCGCGGGTCAGGTCTGTCAATCATCGCGAACTGCGGGCCAACGCCGACTTCGTTCTTTACTGGATGATTGCGGCCCGAAGGCCATTTTTTAACTCAGCGCTGGACAGGGCGATTGCGTACGCGGGAAAGCTCAACCTTCCGCTCGTGATTCTGGAGCCACTGCGGTGCGACTATCCGTGGGCGTCGGACCGCTTTCATCGGTTCGTCATCGACGGCATGGAGGAAAACCGGCAGGCGTTCGCCGTCGCACCGGTCACCTATTGCCCCTATGTCGAACCGGCACCTGGGACGGGACGCGGACTGGTCGATGCCCTCGCTGAACGCGCGGCCGTCGTCATTACGGACGATTTTCCATGTTTCTTCCTGCCTCAGGCAGTCGAGCAAATGGGTCGTCGGCTGGCGGTGGCGTTAGAGGCAGTTGATGGGAATGGGATCCTGCCGATGTCAACCGCGGACCGGCCGTTCAGCGCCGCCGTTCACTTCCGCCGGCATCTGCAGCAGCATCTGCGAGAAGTGCTTCGCTGTGCGCCGTCAGCCACTCCCTTTAAGGATGTCAGGCTCAAAACCCTCGGTCCGCTTCCTAAATCGATTCGTTCCCGTTGGCCATCGGCGTCAACTGCATTGCTCAGGGGCGAGCAAGGGAGTCTTGATTCGCTGCCTATTGATCATGAGGTCTCAGCAGTGGCCATGCGCGGCGGCTGGTCGAGGGCACGTCGGAGACTTCGTGCATTCGTCTCGCGCCATTTGAGCCGCTATGCCGAAGGGCACAAACATCCAGACGACCGAGCCACCAGCCGCCTGTCTCCCTACCTTCATTTTGGACACATTGGCGCTCACGAAGTGTTTTCTGCGGTCATGAAGCACGAGGGTTGGTCGTTAAGGAAGCTCGGCCTCAAGGCCACAGGACAGAGGGAGGGATGGTGGGGCGTCGGCGCTGGCGCCGAAGCGTTTCTGGATCAATTGGTTGTCTGGCGCGAACTTGGATTCAACACCTGCGCAAAGAACGCTGACAACTACGAAAACTTTGAGTCAGTGCCCAATTGGGCGCAGCAGACGCTGGCAAAACACCTGGGCGACCTGCGGCCGCATCTCTATAGCCATGCACAGTTAGAACGTGCGGAGACGCACGATCCGCTCTGGAATGCCGCGCAGCGAGAGATGCTTCGGGCCGGCTGGTGTCACAACTACATGCGGATGCTGTGGGGGAAGAAGATCCTCGAATGGTCACCGTCGCCGCAACAGGCTCTGGCAACCATGATTGCGATCATGAACCGTTGGTCTCTGGATGGCCGGGACCCGAGCTCCTACTCCGGCTACATGTGGACCCTCGGAAAGTACGACCGTCCATGGCCTGAGCGTGAGGTCTTCGGAACGGTGCGATCGATGAGTTCAGCGAACACGGCGAAGAAGGTGCGAGTTAAGAACTATCTTCGCGTCCGATGATGACTACCCTTCAATATTGCAGGTGTATCCCACAAATGGAAAAAGCCCGCGAACCTAAATTCGCGGGCTTTTCGAGATAATGCCGGCAGCGACCTACTCTCCCACACAGTTTCCCGTGCAGTACCATCGGCGGTAGTTGGCTTAACTTCCGTGTTCGGAATGGGAACGGGTGTGACCCAACTCCTATGACCACCGGCAAACTTGCTGCCTGGGGTCCCTCCTCCGCTCGCAGTCGCGAGCTCGGCGGGCTAGTCCGCTTCGCCGCTATACAGCGGTTACGCGGCCCATCCGCCATGCGCAAAGCATCGGCAGAAGGGGGTCGTCCCAGACAATACTGTAAAGAGCGCCCAACGACGGGCACACGCGCCTGCCTTGAGGCTTGGCGCCAACTGAATATCCTGCAAACGGTAGCTTCTGCCGACCGACACGCAGCGTTTCTGCGTGCATTACGCTTTGTTTTCCGCGCCCCTTTTGCAAGGCCTCGGAAACGAAGTTATGGTCAAGCCTCACGGCTGATTAGTATCGGTAAGCTCAACATGTCGCCATGCTTACACACCCGACCTATTACCTGGTCATCTTCCAGGAGCCTTTAGGGATCTCACGATCCAGGGAGATCTCATCTTGTGGAGGGTTTCACGCTTAGATGCTTTCAGCGTTTCTCCCTTCCGCACGTAGCTACCGAGCACTGCCGCTGGCGCGACAACCGGTACACCAGAGGTGCGTCCAACCCGGTCCTCTCGTACTAAGGTCAGCCCCACTCAAATCTCCTGCGCCCATCACAGATAGAGACCGAACTGTCTCGCGACGTTCTAAACCCAGCTCACGTACCGCTTTAACCGGCGAACAGCCGGACCCTTGGAACCTGCTACAGCTCCAGGATGCGATGAGCCGACATCGAGGTGCCAAACCTGGTCGTCGATGTGAACTCTTGGACCAGATCAGCCTGTTATCCCCGGCGTACCTTTTATCCGTTGAGCGATGGCCCTTCCACGCGGAACCACCGGATCACTAAAGCCTGGTTTCCCACCTGCTCGACTTGTAGGTCTCGCAGTCAAGCTCGCTTATGCCTTTGCACTCTACGGCTGATTTCCAAACAGCCTGAGCGAACCTTCGCGCGCCTCCGTTACAATTTAGGAGGCGACCGCCCCAGTCAAACTACCCACCTAGCAGTGTCCCTGATCTGGATGACAGAACGAGGTTAGAACGTCGAAGCAATAAGGGTGGTATCTCACCGTTGGCTCCCCCGAGTCCGAGAACCCGGGTTCAAAGCCTCCCACCTATCCTGCGCATATTGCGTCAACATTCACTACTAGGATGTAGTAAAGGTGCACGGGGTCTTTTCGTCTTATGACGGGCAACCGGCGTCTTCACCGGTACCACAAATTCGCAGTGCTCATCGTTGAGACAGCGCCCAAATCATTACGCCATTCGTGCAGGTCGGAACTTACCCGACAAGGAATTTCGCTACCT
>CADEEX010000256.1 GCA_902826465.1 uncultured Acidobacteriota bacterium | reverse complement strand
GCTACGTTCGTGTTCGGGCCGTGCTGGCGCTTGGCGGGCGCTCACCGCGCCCGTTCGCGTTCGATCACTCCCGGCCAGGGCCAGACGACTGGCCGTGGCTGCGGCCACTGATCAGACGCACGGCGCGAAGCGCCAGGTGCCTTGGCTTCATCTTGCATTCCAACTACGCCGCACAGAGCTACCTCCGAGCCGGCGTCCCTTCGGCGCAGGTGCAGGTCGCGCACAACGGCGCGGATCCGCGACTGATGCTGCCGCGGCTCGACAAGCGGGCGGCGCGGATTCAGGTCGGCCTGCCGGTTGATCGCGCGATTGCCGTCTACGCTGGACGTGTCAATGCCGAGAAGGGGCTCGACGCGGTGCTGACGCTCGCCGCACGTCAACGCGACGTGCTCTTCCTGCTGGTGGGGTCCGAAGGCGAGGGGCCGATCGAACGCGCAGCGGCCGCACTCTCCAACGTCCGCGTGCTTCCCTGGCAGACGCCCGCGGCGTTGTCGGCCTATCTCTACGCCGCCGACGTGCTGATGGTCCCGCCCGCGCGCGCTCCGCTCGAGCGGTTCAGCAACTGCGTCCTGCCGATGAAGGTGTTTCGGTACCTGGCCGCGGGTCGTCCGATCCTCGCGCCACGCGCCGCCGACACCGCCGAGCTGCTCCGAGACGACGACACGGCGTGTCTGGTGGCGCCAGACGATGCACCGGCGGCCGTCGCCGCATTGGATCGGCTGCTGCAGGACGCCGCGCTCGCCGCACGACTCGGCCACAACGCCGAACGGCTGGCCGAGCGGCTCACCTGGGATGCGCGCGCCGCAACAATCAACGCGTTTCTCGAGGGCCGCCTCGCCGCCGTCAGGCGCTGACGGACTTGCCGCGGTCGAGAGCGCCCGCGCGAAGCCGCGTTTGGGCTGCGTCTCGACATGCGGGAATGGAGACCTGAAACGTGGCACCAAGGCCATCGCCCGCACTCAGCGCACGAATCGTCCCGTGGTGCAGCTCGACCAGCTGCTTGGCGATCGCCAGGCCGAGACCAAGACCGAAGGTGTCACGCGTCGACGACCCATCCTGCTGACGGAACCGCTCGAAGACATGCGGCAGGAACGCTGGCGAAATGCCACGCCCGTTGTCTTTGATCTCGATCACCACGTCGTTGTCGACGTCGCGAATGCTGCTCTCCACTCGCCCGCGTGCGGGAGTGAACTTGATCGCGTTGTGAATGAGATTCCAGAGCACCTGCTGCAACCGTTGGAAATCGGCCAGGGCCACGCTGTGGCTGGCGGCCGACACGACCAGCTCCACACCCTTCTCGTTGGCGGCCGGCTGCAATGTCTGAACGGTGGCCTCGAGCACCGCCCCGACCTGGGTCGGCGCCACCGACAGACTGAGGTTGCCCGACATCAGCCGGTTCATGTCCAGCAGATCCTCGATCAGCTTCGCCTGAATGCGCGCGTTCCGGCCAATCACCGTCAACGCGTAGCCCGTGTCCTTCACCGGCTTTCCCGACTCGATGATCTGCAGCCATCCCAGCACGGCATTCATCGGCGTACGCAGCTCATGGCTCAGGGTCGCCATGAACTCGTCCTTCAACCGTCCCTGGCGCTCCGCCTCGTCTCGCGCTTCCCGTTCGCGGCTGAGTAGCGACTCGCGCTCGTGCGCCAACTCGCGCTCGGTCGTGACATCCCGCGTGATGCCCACCATGCGGCTGGCGTCGGCGTCTGATCCCACCTGACCGCGCTCGGTGAGCCAGATGACGGTGCCATCAGGCCGCACCGCCCGATACTCGGCCTCGTAGACGCCCGTCGCCACGGCGGACGCAATCGCACCTTCGAGGCCGGCCGCGTCGGCGGGGTGCACCGCACGCCCGATGCGCAGTTCCTCGCCGAACGCGCCTGCTGGAAACCCGAACAGCCGTTCAGGATCGGTCGACCACTGCAACTGCCCGGTCCCGAGGTTCCACTCCCACGCGGCGATCCGCGCCACATCGAGCGCCATGCGCAGCCGCTGTTCGTTCTCGCGCACCCCCTGATGGGCGCGCAGCAGCGCCTGGGTCCGTTCACGAACGCGGCGCTCGAGGTCTTCATTCGCCACCCGCAGCGCCTCTTGAGCCTCTTTGCGCTCCGCGGCTTCGCGCTGCAACACCTCATTGAGACGAACAATCGATCGCGCGTTCCGGAACGACTCGACGAAGACACCGACCTTGTAACGCAGAATCTCCGGGCGAATCGGCTTGCTCAAGTAGTCGACGGCACCGGCACCATAGCCGAGCAGCAGATCGCTCTCGTCGATTGAGTGCGCCGTGAGCAGCAGAATCGGCACGTGCTGCGATCGCCGGCGCTGCTTGATCAGCGCCGCCAGCTCGATGCCATTCATTCCAGGCATCTTGATGTCGATGACCAGCGCCGCGAAATCGTGGCGCACCACGGCCAGCAGCGCCTCTTCGGCGCCATTGGCGCGCACCAGTGCACAGCCGAGACCATCGAGCATCACCTCGAGCACGTCGAGGTTTCTCGGCTCGTCGTCGACGATCAGCACCTGAGGAGGGTCGTGGTCGTGGCTCATGACGGCCAATCAGCGATACAGCCAGACCCGAAGCAGCGACATCAGCTGGTCCGTGTCCACTGGCTTGGCGATGTAATCCGACGCCCCGGCCTGCAGGCACTTTTCACGGTCACCCTTCATCGCCTTTGCCGTCAGCGCCAGAATGGGTAGCGTCCGGAACTCGGTATGTCGGCGAATCTGACGCATCGTCTCGTAGCCGTCCATTTCCGGCATCATGATGTCCATCAGCACGACACTGATATCCGGTGTTTCGAGTAACGTCTAGATGGCCTGGCGGCCGTTGGTGGCGCTGATGACGTCCATATCCTGATTCTCGAGCACGGTCGTTAGCGCGAAGATATTGCGCGCGTCATCATCGACCACCAGCACTTTCTGACGTTTCAGGACTTCGTTCGAGCCGTGCAGCCGGTCGAGCATGTCGCGCTTGGCTGGCGGCAGATCGGCCACCACGCGATGCAGGAACAGCGCGGTCTCGTCGAACAGCCGCTCAGGCGATCGGACGTCCTTGACGACAATGCTCTTGGCGACCCGCCTGAGGCGAGCCTCCTCATCGCTCGTAAGATCCTTGCCCGTAAAGACAACGACCGGCAGATCGCGCAGCGCTTTGTCCGCCTGTATGTGCTCGAGCAGCTCGAAGCCCGTCATGTCCGGCAGACGAAGGTCAACGACGCAGCAGTCAAACCCGTCGCCGTGCAGCACATCGAGCGCTTCGGATCCGGTACCCACCGCCGCAATGTCGATGTCGTCGTGCTGCAGCAGCTCGACGATGCTGTCGCGCTCGATGTCGTTGTCTTCGATGACCAGCAGGCGCTTGCGGTGCGGCGCCACGTAGGTGGTAATGCGGTCGAACGCCTGTTCGAGGTCCTCGGTGGTCGCTGGCTTCACCAGGTACGAGAACGCGCCATGCGACAGCCCGTGTTGACGCTCCTCCTCGACTGACAACATCTGCACCGGAATGTGCCGAGTGGCGGGGTCGAGTTTGAGACTATTGAGCACCGTCCAACCCAGCATGTCCGGCAGAAACACATCCAGGGTGATGGCGGTCGGGCGGTACTGCTTCGCCAGCACAATCCCCTGCTGCCCGCGATTGGCGACCATGCCTTTGAAACCCTTGTCTCGAGCCAGGCCGAGCAGAACACGCGCGTAGTGCGGATCGTCATCGATGATGAGCAGGACGCGATCGCCGTCCTCGATCCTCGAACGATCGTCGGCCACGTTGTCTTCGGCGGTCACCGTGAGCACGGCGGGTCCTTGTGCCGTCGGCAGCGACCGCGCTTCCCGCGGCGCCTGGTGGCTGACCGGCCCGACGTACGACGGAGGCAGATACAGCGTGAACCTGCTGCCCTGACCAGGCGCGCTGGTCAGGCGAATCTCACCACCGAGCAGCGTCGCCAGCTCTCGGCTGATGGCCAGACCGAGACCGGTGCCGCCATACTTCCGGCTGGTGCCGGCGTCCGCCTGCTGAAACGCCTCGAAGATGAGGCGCTGCTTCTCAGGCGCAATACCGATGCCGGTATCACTCACCTCGATGGCGATCACAGACGGCGCGTAGCGCAGCACGGGATGCTCGGCTGACCAGCCGGACGCGACCGGAAACACGCGCATGGCCACCTTGCCCTGCGACGTGAACTTGAACGCGTTCGAGAGCAGGTTCTTCAGAATCTGCTGCAACCGCTTCGGGTCGCTGGTCATCGCTCGCGGCAGGCCGTCGTCGAGATCGACGGTGAAGTAGAGCCCCTTGGCTTCAGCCAGGTGATGGAACGTGCGCTCCACCGTGTCGCGCAGCACCACGAACGGAATCTCTTCCGCTTCGACCGTGACCGTGCCCGATTCGATCTTCGAGAGGTCGAGGATGTCGTTGATCAGCGTGAGCAGGTCGGTGCCAGCGGAGTGGATGTTCCTGGCAAAGTCCACCTGACGGCCGGTCAGGTTGCCGCCGCCGTTCTCGGCCAGCTGCTGGCCGAGGATGAGAATCGAGTTGAGCGGTGTACGCAACTCGTGCGACATGTTGGCTAGGAACTCCGACTTGTACTTCGAGGTCAGCGCAAGTTCGGCCGCTTTCTCTTCGAGAGCGCCGCGCGCCTGTTCGACTTCCTTGTTCTTGCGCTCCACTTCGACGTTCTGCTCAGCGAGCTGCTTCGCTTTCGACGCCAGCTCCTGATTGGTCTGCTGGAGTTCGGCCTGCCGCGTCTGCAGTTCCATCGTCAGCTGCTGCGACTGCTGCAGCAGGTTCTCGGTGCGCATCGTCGCCTCGATGGTGTTCAGCACGACGCCAATCGACTCAGTGAGCTGCTCGAGGAAGGTTAAGTGGGTTGGCGTGAACGGCGAGAGTGACGACAGCTCGATGACCGCCTTGGTCGCCCCTTCGAACAACACCGGCAGCACGACGATATTCTTCGGTGTGGCACGACCCAGGCTCGAGTGGATACGCGAGTAGTTGCGCGGCACCTTGTTGATGAGCACGCGCTGTTTCTCGAGCGCACACTGACCCACCAGCCCGCGCCCGACCTCGATGCGACGCGCCTGGCTGTCGCCGATCGCATAGCCCGCGAGCAGCGTCAGGCTTGGTGCCGTATCGACCACGTCACTGCTCATCTGATACACCGAGCCCTGCTGGGCGTTGACGAGCGGCGCCAGCTCCGACAGCAGCAACTTGCCCACGGTCACGAGATCGCGCTGTCCCTGGAGCATGCGGGTGAACTTGGCCAGATTGGTCTTCAGCCAGTCCTGCTCCTGGTTGCGGTCGGTGGTGCCCCGCAGGTTGTTGATCATCGTGTTGATGTTGTCTTTGAGCTCGGCCACCTCACCGCGGGCTTCCACCTGAATCGATCGGGTGAGGTCGCCCTTCGTCACAGCCGTGGCAACTTCGGCAATGGCGCGCACCTGGTTGGTGAGGTTGGCGGCCAGCAGGTTGACGTTGCCGGTGAGGTCCTTCCAGGTACCGGCGGCGCCCGGCACGTTCGCCTGTCCGCCCAGCCGGCCTTCGACACCGACTTCGCGGGCGACGTTGGTCACCTGTTCGGCGAAACGGTCGAGCGTGTTCGTCATGTTGTTGATGGTCTCGCCGAGCGCCGCGACCTCACCCTTGGCCTGCACGGTGAGCTTCTGCCGCAAGTCGCCTTCGGCCACCGAGGTGACCACCTTGACGATGCCGCGAACCTGGCTGGTGAGGTTGGCGGCCATCACGTTCACCGAGTCGGTGAGGTCCTTCCAGGTGCCGCCGACGCCGGGCACTTCCGCCTGTCCCCCGAGCTTGCCTTCGGTGCCCACCTCGCGCGCCACGCGCGTCACCTCCGCAGCGAAGGAGCGCAGCTGGTCGACCATCGTGTTGATGGTGTTCTTCAGCTCGAGGATCTCGCCCTTCACGTCGACGGTGATCTTGCGCGACAGGTCGCCGCGCGCCACGGCGGTGGTGACCTCGGCGATGTTTCTGACCTGCGCGGTGAGGTTGGCGCCCATCACGTTCACCGATTCGGTGAGCTCTTTCCAGGTGCCGGCCACGCCCGGCACGACCGCCTGCACACCGAGGCGTCCCTCTGTGCCGACCTCGCGGGCGACACGCGTCACCTCCGACGCAAACGATCGCAACTGCTCGACCATCGCGTTGATGGCTTCCTTGAGCTGCAGGATCTCACCGCGCACGTCGACGGTGATCTTGCGCGACAGGTCGCCGTTGGCGACCGCAATCGTCACTTCGGCGATGTTGCGCACCTGACCGGTGAGGTTCGAGGCCATCGAATTGACGTTATCGGTGAGGTCTTTCCACGTGCCGGCCACACCCGGCACGAGCGCCTGGCCCCCGAGCTTGCCCTCCGTGCCAACCTCGCGGGCGACGCGGCTCACTTCCGACGCGAAGCCGTTCAACTGGTCGACCATCGTGTTGATGGTGTTCT
>CADEEX010000255.1:1905-6470 GCA_902826465.1 uncultured Acidobacteriota bacterium | reverse complement strand
CCGGTATGAGTGGGCCGACCGTTTTATTCTGTCGGTGGGCACCATCGAGCCGAGAAAGAACCTGCCGCGATTGATCGAGGTGTTCGCGCGCCGACGGAAGCGCGGCGAACTCTCGCATCAGCTTGTCTGTGTCGGGCCGTACGGCTGGCTGTCACGCGACATCGAGGCGCTGATCGATCGCCTCCAGGTGGCCGACGCCATTCGCTTTACGGGCTACGTGCCGTTCAGCGACTTGCCCGCCATTTACAACCTGGCTGAAATGCTCGTCTTCCCGTCGTTCTACGAAGGCTTTGGTCTGCCGGTGATCGAAGCCATGGCCTGCGGCACTCCGGTCATTACCGGGCACGTGCCGGCACTCGACGAGGTCGGTGGGCGCGCCGTTGAACAGGTCGAGCGGCTCGATGCCGAGTCGCTTGGCGAGGCGATGACCCGGCTGGCCGACAACCTCGCGCGCCGCAATACGCTGCGTGCGGCCGGGCTCGAACGGGCCAGCACCTTCTCCTGGGATCGCGCGGCGCGCGAGACCCTTGGCGTGTACGCGGAGGCGCTGACACATGCCGCCGCACCGACACGTGCGTCGGCGGCCTTGTCGTCGGGAACGCGATGAGCGTCGATGTCCTGTTCGGGCAGGCCTACTTCCTGCGCTTCGACCGCAAGCTGTGGGCGGCGCAGCAGCCCTACCCGCCGCTCGGCACGCTCTACGCTGCGGCCGCCGTGCGTGAGCGCGGCTGGACCGTGGCTCTCTTCGACGCCATGCTGGCCGGCTCGGTGCGCGAGTGGGAAGAGGCACTCGATCAGCATCGGCCCCGCCTTGCCGTGCTGTTCGAAGACAGCTTCAACTACCTGTCGAAGATGTGCCTGCTGCGCATGCGCGAGGCGGCGCAGCAGATGATTGCGGCGGCACGTCGGCGGCACATCTCGGTGATCGTGGCCGGGTCGGATGCCAGCGACCACCCGGCGCTGTATCTCGACGCCGGGGCGCGGGTGGTGATCAGCGGTGAAGGCGAGATTACGCTCACGAGACTCGTCGATTCGTTGGGAGGTCGTTCCGCTATTCCTGTGCACGAGATCGAGGGGGTGGTGTTGCGGGACGCGACGGGCATGTTGCGGAAGACCGCGCCTCGTCCCTTCATACGCGATCTCGACGCGCTGCCGCGACCGGCCTGGGATCTCGTTGACGTCGCGCGATACCGGGAGATCTGGCGGCGGCGTCACGGCTACTTCTCGATGAATGTAGCCACCACGCGCGGGTGTCCGTTTCATTGCAACTGGTGCGCGAAGCCGATCTACGGTCAGCGTTACACCTCGAGAGGACCGGCCCAGGTCGCGGACGAGATCGCCTGGCTCCAGCACACGTACCACCCTGACCACCTGTGGATCGCGGACGACATTTTCGGGCTGAAACCCGGCTGGATTGAGGAGTTCGCTCGTCAGGTGACCGCCCGTCAAGCGGTGGTGCCGTTCAAGTGTCTCCTGCGGGCCGATGGGGTCACCGATGCCGTCGCCTCAGCATTGGCGACCGCCGGATGCCGTACGGTGTGGATGGGGGCCGAGTCGGGCTCGCAACGAGTGCTCGACGCCATGGAGAAGGGCATTCGGGTCGACGACATCCGCACCGCGACACGTCGTCTCCGTGCGGTGGACATCGGTGTCGGCTTCTTCCTGCAGTTCGGCTATCCCGGCGAATCATTCGACGATGTCGAACGCACGCTGGCGATGGTGCGCGAATGCCGCCCGGATGACATCGGCGTGTCCGTGTCGTATCCGTTGCCGGGTACGACGTTCTTTGAACGAGTGAAGGCGCAACTTGGTGCGAAGCAGAACTGGGTCGACTCGGACGATCTCGCGCTCATGTATCACGGCACGTTCGGGCCCGAGTTCTATCGAGCTCTGCGCGAACTCGTCCATGCGGAGTTCAGGCGTCGACGTGGTGTGGATGCGCTCCTCTCGCTGCTCACACGACCGCGCGCGACGTCGGCGCAGGCATGGCGAGCGATCGGTGTCGGCGGACTCCATGCCATGCGCTGGTTCTGGCTACGCTGGCGTGTGACTTCGCTGGCGAGACCCACGGAGGCCGGGGGAGCGGTTGTCGTCAGCGCCGAGCCGCGTCTCATTCAACCCCGTGCCGAGACCGGCGGCAGGTTGTGAGCATGCCCTCGACTTCAGTGGCGACCGATGTGCTGATTCGGCTTGGTGCGCTGGCGCATCGGACGCTGGTGCTGCCCCTGGCTATCGTATTTCCGACCAGCCGCTGCAACAGCCGTTGCCTGTCGTGCGACTGGTGGAAGAGCAGCGGCGCCGACGACCTGTCGATCGATGAGATCAGCGCGCTGGCTGACGAACTGTCGTCGCTCGGCACGCGTGTGGTGCTCCTCTCCGGCGGTGAACCGCTGCTGCGGCCAGACTTCGTGGCGGTGGCGGAGCAGTTCGCGCGTCGTCGACTCACATTGCACTTGCACACGAGTGGCGTGCATCTCGAGCGCGCGGCAGCAGACGTCGGACGGCTCTTCTCTCGCGTGACCGTATCGCTCGACGCGCCACGCGAGGAGCTCTATCGAACCATCCGTGGCATTGCCGCGTTGAGCACCGTCGAACGGGGCGTCGCGCGTCTGCGCCGGCTCGCACCGGCCGTCGCCGTGAGCGCAAGGACCACGCTTCACCGGTGGAACTTTCGGGAACTGCCGGCGCTCATCGAACATGCGAAGGCGATGGCTCTCGACGGCATCTCGTTCCTGGCGGCCGATACGTCGTCCCTGGCGTTTGGCCGCCAGGAACCTGGACGCACCCACGCGGCACTGGCGCTGTCACCGCACGAGGTCGGCGAGTTCATTGACGTCATCGAAGCGACGGTGGCCGCCAGGCCCGATGACTTCGCGTCGGGCTTCGTCATGGAGTCGCCAGAGAAGCTGCGGCGGCTGCCGCAGTATTACGCGGCGCTGGCCGGCTACGGCGCGTTCCCAGACGTCTCGTGCAACGCCCCCGAGGTATCGGTGGTGATCGAGGCGAATGGCACGGTCCGCCCGTGCTTCTTTCATCGACCACTCGGCACGATCCGCCAGCGTTCCCTGGGCGCGATCGTCCGCGAGGAACTGCCACGGTTCAGGCGCGAATGGTCGGTCAACACGAACTCGACCTGTGGCCGTTGTGTCTGTTCGCTGCGTACGTCATGGCGGAGTGCGCCGTGGCATTGACGAGCGCGGCTCTCGGCGACACGCGCGCGGCGTTCGACCGTGTCGCCCCGTCGTATGACGCAGCGAATACCGCCAACCCGCTGCTGTCCGCAATGCGCCAGCGTGCGCTGACGGTGCTGTCGTCGCAGGTCGCCGCAGGCGCACAACTGCTCGAACTGGGCTGCGGCCCTGGAACCGACAGCATCCGCCTGGTTGAGGCAGGGTACGGCGTGACGGCGATCGACTGGTCGCCGGCGATGGTCGCCGCTGCCCGCGCCCGCGCCACCGCGGTCGGCTTGGGCCATCGACTGTCGGTTCACCGCCTCGGCATCCACGAACTCGACGCGCTGTCGCCGTCGGTGTTTGATGCGGCGTTCTCGAATCTGGGTCCGTTGAACTGTGTCCCGGACATCGGCGACGCCGCTCGCCAGATCGCCGCACGGCTGCGGCATGGCGGAGTGCTGGTCGCGTCGGTCATCGGACGCGTCTGTCCGTGGGAGATTGGTCTGTACTTGGCTCGCGGCGACCGGCAGCGGGCGGCTCTGAGGTTCGCGCCTGGCTTCGTGGCTGTGCCGCTGGCGGGCGGCACGGTGTGGACGCGCTATTACTCGCCGTCGGAATTCGAGGCGGCCTTTGCGGTGGTGGGCATGACGCGTGTCAACCTGCGGACTCTCGGACTGTTCGCACCGCCGCCGTATCTGGAGCACGCGGCCCGGCGCCATCGCGCGGTCAGCGGTCTGCTGCAGTGGCTCGACGATCGGACCGGCAGCTGGCCTGGCCTGCGGCATCTCGGGGACCACTTCCTGATCACGTTACGGAAACACTGACGTGTCTGTCTCGTTCAGGTTCACATGCCCAGCCTGTCGTCTTCGGCTCCAGTCGGGGTCGGGGGGACAGCGGTGTGCCGCATGCGGCCGGACGTTCGAGTACCGAGACCGGATTCATCGATTCCTGCTCGACTCGACTGCAGACGATGTGCGCCGCTTTCATCAGCAGTACGCCACCGTGCGGATGCACGACGGTGTCAGGTCTCGCCGCCCGCACGACTATCGCCGCCTGCCGGAGGTGCGCGAAGACGATCCCAACGCGGCGGTCTGGCACGTCAGGCGCGAGAGCTATCGAACGCTGATCCGTCGCGTCCCGATCGGCGACGTCAGAGCCGGTTCGTCGGTTGCCGACCTCGGCGCGGGCAACGGCTGGCTCTCACACCGCCTCGCGCGGCAGGGCTACGGCGTCGTGGCGGTCGATCGGCTCGATGACGACGCGGACGGTCTGGGAGCGTGCCGGCACTATGAGACGCCGTTTGCGTGCGTGCAGGCTGACTTCAATGCGCTGCCGTTCGAGTCGGCGTCGGTCGACCTCGTGGTGCTGAACGGCTCGCTGCACTACTCGGCA
>CADEEX010000255.1:0-1895 GCA_902826465.1 uncultured Acidobacteriota bacterium | reverse complement strand
TCCGCAGGTCACGCTTGGCGAGGCGCGTCGAGTCCTGGCGCCGTGCGGTGTGCTGGCCGTCATGGACTCGCCGATGTTCGACCGCTCGGTTGACGGCGAGGCGATGGTTGCCGCCCAGCTGACGGCGTTTCAGCGCGACTATGGCATCGGCGATGTCGTCCGACCCGGTATCGGATTCCTGACGTTCGAGGGGTTGCGACAGGTCACCGCCTCGATTGGACTGCGCGGTCGGTTCTTTCCGTCACGTGGAACCTGGGGGTGGCGGATCAGGAGGCAGTTCAGCCGGCTTCGACTGAAGCGGGCGCCGGCGGCGTTCGGTGTGTGGGTGGCCCAATGATTGTGTTCTTCAACCCGTTGTCAACGACGCCTGGCAAGCAGCCGCTACCGTTGTCGGTGATGTCGCTGGCGGCGGTCGTCGATCGTCAACAGACCTGGATGCTGGTGGACGGCAACATCGTTGAGGATCCGGTACCGGCGATCATCGAGGCGTTCGATGCGGCGCCGGCGTCCGATCTGTGCCTTCTTGCCGTCACCGTCATGCCGGGACCGCAATTGAGCCAGGCGGTGCCGGTGTGCAGGGCGGTGCGCGCTGCGCGTCCCGACGTCTCCATTGTCTGGGGCGGCTACTTTCCCACCCAGCACAAAGACACGGTCCTGCAGTCGTCGTGCGTCGACTTCGTGATCCGGTCTCAGGGCGAACGCGCGCTGTTGGCACTGATTGACGCGCTGCAGGGCCGCGTGCCGTTCGAGACGATCGGCGGGCTGTCGTGGAAGAACGGCGGCGCGATCGTCCACAACTCAGCAGGGGCGACGACGCCGCTCGACGACCTCCCCGATCTGCCCTATGCACGGGTGCCCATGGAGCGCTACCTGCATCGCACCTATCTCGGTGAGCGCACGGTGGCGCACAGTTCGTCGTTCGGATGCCCGTTCTCGTGCAGTTTCTGCGCCGTCGTGGCGATGTCGAACCGGCGCTGGCTCGCGCAGTCGGCGACCAGACTGTCGGCGGTGATGCAGCACCTGACGGCGCGCTACAAGGTCGACTCCGTAATGATGCACGACATGGACTTCTTCATCAGCGAGGCGCGGGTGGCCGAGTTCTCGGAACGGGTCGCGCCCCTCGGCTTGTCGTGGTGGGCGCTCGGCCGCGTCGACACGCTGATGCACTACTCGGAGGTCACGTGGCGGGCGATGGCCAGGTCGGGCTTGAAGATGGTGTTCTCTGGCGCCGAGACCGGATCGGACGCGGTGCTCGCCATGATGAACAAGGGCGGGCGCTCGGCGACGAAGCTGGCCATCGAACTGGCGGCGCGGATGAAGCGGCACGGCATCGTCCCTGAGTACTCGTTTGTGCTCGGTGCGCCGCCCGATCCGTTGGGCGATCTGGCGCAGACGTTCGAGTTCATCCGCACGATCAAGCGTGTCAATTCCGAGGCCGAGATCGTGCTCTACACATACACCCCCGTGCCGATGGACGGCGCCTTGTACGAGGAGTCGTCGCGTTTAGGCTTCGCGTTTCCGACCTCGCTCGACGAGTGGGCGTCTGACGAATGGCGGCAGTTGATGATGCGGCGAGGCGAGCACATTCCGTGGATGGATAGCGAGGTGCGCACGCGCGTCCGGAACTTTGAGCGGGTGCTGAACGCGTTCTATCCGACTGTGACCGATCGGCGATTGACTGGCGCGCGTCGCGCGCTGTTGAAAACCGTCAGTGCCTGGCGCTACGCGTTCCGTTTGTACGCGGCGCCGTACGAGCTCAGGGCGCTTCATCGGGTCATGCGCTACCAGCGACCTGAAACGACAGGATTCTGACCATGCCGCTGTCGATTCGACGACTATGGTCACGGCAGCCGTCGGGACTCGTCCTGACGTTACCGGACGCCTACGCGCTGTGG
>CADEEX010000254.1 GCA_902826465.1 uncultured Acidobacteriota bacterium | reverse complement strand
GGCGTAAATTGCCACGTTGTTCTTGTTCGCCAGGTCCCACACCAGCCGCAGGTCGGTCTCGAGGCTGAATGCGGCGCTGGACGCCGCGCGCTCTTCGGCCAGGCCGCCGCCCGCGAACGGATCGTTGCGTGCGGGATTGTTCAGATCAGGCACAGCGGCCACGGCCCCCCGCATCTGCGGTGGCAGCATCAGGTTGTACCCTTCGCTCACGAGAATCAGCGCCTTGCGCCCCTCTTTGAGGTTACCCATCTGGATAATCAGCGCCTTGAGCGCCGACATCGACACCTCGTGGCGGATCCGCTCGACGGTCTCAGTCGATGTCGTATAGACGTAGCGCTGCTCGATGTCGTTCTTCGGGGTGTAGTCGTACTTGCGCCCCATGAATTGCTGCAACGCCGTCGAGATGGCGGCGTGATTGCGCGTCATCCGTACTGACGCGGTCGCCTGGAGCGGATACATGAGCCCGACCATGTCCGTCGGCCCGATCTGCGTGTCGACAAAGCGTGCGAGTTGCTGACGCATCGCCATGCTCGACTCTTTCCGCACGTGGTAGTCGTCGAGGAAGAAGGCGAACAGCCGCACATCGTCGCGCGCAGCCTCGAGTTCCTCATCGGTGTCGCTGCGAATCTGCCGTGGTGGCTCCCTGATCGACGACATCAGCCCGCCGTCGAGGGAGATGAACTTGAAGGTCTCGATGGTTTGCGGCGCCTTCTGTTCGAGGATCTCGAAATCGTCCGGTTTCAGATCGGTGACCGGAATGCCATTGCGGTCTGACACCAGGACGTCGATGCGGACGAAATTGACGCCGGCGCGAAACGTCGGCTGTTCCGGAGGCGGTGGGTTCTGGTCAGCGCCCTGAGGAACCTGACGGGGAGGGGTCGCGGCGGCCCCTTGCGCCGAGGCGCCCTGTTGCGCGTGGCCCGAGATGCCGGCCGCCACGAGCATCGCCCCAGCGATGACGGCAGTCGAACGCAGAAGCCTTGCCATGCGCTTATCTTAGACCTTTCAGCGCTGGTGTCACGCCACCGCTGCGCCCTAACTCGTGAGCCGGAAGCCGACAACCGCGCCTATCGGCTCGCCGCTGCCGGACGCGGTCACCTCGAGGAAGTAATCGCCGGCGGCCAACGGCGCCAGTGGGATGTCGACGTCGCGGACATCGTCAGGTCCATCAACCGCGACCACGACCAGCGCGCTGACAGGCTCGGCATTACGGTTCAGCAGGCGCGCCGTCACCGTCGGCAAGGGTCCGCTCCGGCTCCACACTGGCACACGCGCAAACAGTCGATCGGTCCGGCTGAACTCGCGAGACGCGGTCGGCATCGCCAGGGGCGCGAGCTTCTGCTGTTGGAACTCGCGCAGCGTGCGCGAGCGATACAGGCTCGGTGTGCCGACGCCGAGGCGCTGGTTGGCCACGTCGGGAACATCAACTTCAAGTGTCTCGGTGTCGAGGGCGCCACCGGCCTGACTCTCTATCATCACGCGCAACTGCATCAGGCCTGGCGCTGCGTCGAACGCGACCATTCCGCCGACACTCGTGGCGATCGATGGCGACACCGGCGCCACCCGGCCAATGAAATACGGGACGCCATCGGCCCCTTGCGCCATCAATGAGACCCTGGCAGGCGCATCGTCGGGCCGCTGAGGCCGTCCTGGCAACAGGGGCGTGGGCTCCCACGTCAACGTCACCTGCGGCTGTCGATCGCGCTGGCCGATACCCACCCACGTGCGCACCACACGTGATCGCGGCGCTCGCACCGACGCCATCGCGTCGGCATAGCGTTTCGGCAGTTCCCTTCCAGGCGCGATGGCCCGTGCATCAGCGTCCGCCCCATAGGCCCAGTAGCCCCTGCGCGCCCGCACCTGCACGCCCGGCCGCTTCACGCGCACCTTGATCGCGTGAAACTTGCCATCGGCACCGGCAAACGTCGAGTTGTAACCGAGCAGATAGTACGAGGACTGGTCCTGTACGACCTGCTTCATCGCGATGGTGACTTCGTTGCGGTTCACGATGGCGCGACCGTCGGTATCGAGCGACAGCATCCGCAGCGATTCAATCGCATCGCCACGGCTCATCGTCAGACCGCGCGGATCGACGGCGTAGATGGCCACGTTGTTCCGATTGGCGAGATCGATCACCGTGCGTTGGTCGAAATCGAGATCGTAGCCAGCCGTGGAGATGCCTCGACCACAGCTGCCACCAGACGAAGGTACCGCGGCATCCCCTCTTTGCGGCGGAGCCATGCCGGTGAACCCCTCGCTGACGAGAATCAGCGCCTTCCTGCCTTCCTTCAGGCTCCCGAGCCGCACGATCAGCGACTGCAGCGCCGACAGCGATACCTGATTCCTGATTGTTTCGACGACAACAGGAGGACAGAACGTGTAGCGCTCCTCGGCCTCGTTCCTGGGTGTGTAGTTGTACTTGCGACCTTCGAACGCGTTCAGCGCGGCAGCGACGGCCCGGTGGTTTCTGGCCATGCGCACCGCCGCAATCGGTTGCGACGGAAACATCAATCCAATCATGTCGCTCGGGCCGAGTTGGGTGTCGACGAACCGGGCCAGCTGCTGTCGCATGCGCAGCGCGGACGCCCACTCGACGTGATAGTCGTCGAGAAAGATCGCAAACAGGCGGACATCGTCTCGCGCCGCTTCGTCTTCTTCGTCGATGTCCCTGAGGATGGGCTTCGGCCGGTCGGTGGCTGGGGCCATCAGCCCACCGTCGAGCGAGAACTGCTTGAACATCTCGATCGTCTGCGGCATGTCCTGCTCGAAGACGTCGAAGTCGGCAGCCGTGAGATCCGTGATCACGCGGCCATCGCGATCCGAGGCGATCACATCGACGCGGACGAAGTTGACGCCGGCGCGAAACAGCGGCTGCTCGGCTGCCTGCCCCTGCGACGGCGACGGCGACGGTGGTGGTGTCGGGGACGCCTGCGACGTACTCGGACGCTGGGCGTGCGCCGACAGGCCCCATGCCACCAGCACGGCGCCAACGATCATTGCCGAGCGGGCAACGCCTGCCACGCTTCTATCTTAGACCCGTGGCTGCTAACATCGCGCGCGTGAACGCCCACGACGCGCCGGCGGTGCCTCCCGCCCTCACTCAACTGGCCGACGACGAGCGTCTGTTACTCGACAGCGTCTACGAGTTCGCGAGCCGGGAAATACGTCCGCTGGTTCGGGGAATGGACGAACATGGCGCAATCGCGCCCGGCCTGATCGCCAAGCTCTTCGAAATCGGCGTCATGGGGATCGAGATTCCGGAGTCGTACGGGGGCGGTGGGGCCAGGTTTTTCCATTCCATCCTCGCAGTCGAAGCCCTGTCTCGAGTCGATCCGTCCATTGGTGTGCTGGTGGACGTGCAGAACACGCTCGTCGTCAACGCGTTGTTGCGCTGGGGCACCGACGAACAGAAGGCGCGCTATCTTCCAAGACTCGCGGGAGACACGGTCGGGGCGTATGCCCTCTCGGAAGCGGGATCTGGCAGCGATGCCTTCGCGCTCACGACGCGTGCGATCGAGAAAGACGGCCACTGGGTGTTGTCGGGTCGCAAGTTGTGGATCACCAACGCCAACGAAGCCAACGTGTTCATCGTGTTTGCCACCATCAACCCGGAGGCCGGTTATCGTGGGATCACCGCGTTCCTTGTGGAGCGCGGTACCACTGGCTTCAGTATCGGGAAGAAGGAGGACAAACTCGGTATCCGCGCCAGCAGCACCTGCGAACTGCTGTTTGACGGATGCGCCGTGCCGGCCGCGAATGTACTCGGCGAGGTCGGAAGAGGCTACAAGACCGCCATCGAGACCTTGAACGAGGGACGGATTGGCATTGGCGCGCAGATGGTGGGCCTGGCGCAAGGCGCACTCGACCATGCGGTCGGCTACACGAAGGAGCGACGCCAATTCGGACATCCACTGGCCGAGTTCCAGGCCGTGCAGCATCAACTGGCGCGCGCAGCCATGGACGTCCACACCGCACGCGTGCTCGTCTACGAAGCGGCGCGGCTGAGAGATGCACAGCGTCCGTTCCTCACGGAAGCGGCGATGTGCAAGCTGTTCGCCTCGGAAGCCGCTGAGCGTGTCTCGTCACTCGCGGTGAATCTGTTCGGCGGCAACGGTTTCGTGAAGGACTATCCGGTTGAGAAGCTGTATCGCGATGCCAAGATCGGGCAGATCTACGAAGGCACGTCGAATCTCCAACTGCAGACGATTGCGAAACAGCTCCTGAGCTAGCGCGCCGCGGTAAACAGCGGCAACGCGTCGAGCCTCGCATCGATGTCGGCGATCACGCGGCGATAGCCAGGAGCATCGACGCCTCCGAACCGTCGCTTGAACTCGGCCTCGTTCGGAACGTCGGGCAAGTCGACAATCGATGGCATCAAGGTGGCCTCTGTCAGAGGCGACGCGAGCTGCCGCTGCAAGCGCGAGGCGGTCGCCTGATGTTCCGCGAG
Organism: uncultured Acidobacteriota bacterium; assembly: GCA_902826465.1. Lineage (GTDB taxonomy): Bacteria > Acidobacteriota > Vicinamibacteria > Vicinamibacterales > CAVVIG01 > CADEEX01. The sequence goes on along the minus strand of CADEEX010000254.1, from coordinate 2,052 downwards.
TGTCCCCAGCCGACTGCCGGCACGATCCGCCGCGACGTCACTGAACGAGAAGCCGCTGCCGCCGCGTGAGTCGGCAATCTCCTTGTAGATGCCGACGGCATCGGCGAACGGCCCGCCGGTATTGGCCGAGAGCACAGCGGACACAATGAAGTGTTTCGCCAGATCGTCGCGACCAGCCAGCCGTACGCCGAGCCGGCGAGGACGATCCCACGTCCTGGCCTCAGGCACGATCGGCACGAGCGACTGCCCGACGACGTAGCCAGCCAGCACGAGTATCGCCGCGCGGTTCTCGGCAATGGGGTCGCCCGCCGACGAGCGCTGCTCGGCAAGCGCGAACACCGGCGATACGAGGTCGATGAGTGACACGCGGGGTGGAGAGCTCGAGCGCGTCGCGCCGACCAGCGCCTGATGATACGCGTGCAGCCGCTCTCGTTCACCTGGACTCACGAGTGCGGTGCGCACGGAATCCGCCAGGTCGTCGTCCCATTGATAGGTGAACCGAAGGCCGCTGTCATCGAGGTCGACGGCGCGAAGCGCATGACCAACAGGCGTCAAATCGACGCCGGCCACGCCCATCGCTCGCCTGACGACAAACTCGGCCAGGCTGACCGGGATCGGCAACGCCCCGAGGCGAACCATCGTCACGCGCGGCACCGGATCGCCCTCGACGAGAGTGAGGGATACGTTGATGAATGGACGTCCCGGAATCAGCGCGGTGCGCAGACTGGCCCGCACACGTGCGCGTCCATCGGCGAACTCCATGAGGGCGCTGCCCGCCGCATACCGGTGCGCGAGGTAGTTCACGGCCACATCAACGTCTTCCGTGGCGATGGCGATTGTGCGCACAGAGCCGTTGCGCAGCCGGCGGGGATCGTTCGTGGCGAGGATGCGCTGGGCGCGTTCAATGTGCTGAGGAGTCAGTTCCGCCGCTCGCTCGATGGCGGGTGCCGTGTCAAAGGCGAGAAAGGGAATGAGACAAAGGCCGACGATGGCGAGTGCGAGCCCCGACAGAGCCAGCCGCGACAGGATGCGAACAGGCGACACGAACGCCCTACCTCGGCCTGGCCCATAGACCAATGACTGGAACCGCCACAGAGGCACCGAGACACGGAGCATTCAACGCATCTGTCCTCGGGTGCCTCGGTGGCTTCGTATCCTCGGTGGCCGCTAGTTGGTCGCGAAGCAGTAGTAGAGGCCAGCGCCGCCCGTGGCGACCAGGTTCGGCTGACTGCAACCACGCGAGTTGTGCGCCGAATTCCACGAGTTTGGACTGTCGCCGCCGCCCTGTTTGTCGAAGTGACCGAGTCGCGCGACGCCGTCGGCCGCGTTGCTCGACCAGTTGCCGCACGGCCCACCGTTCGGCAGTCCGCCCGTGGCCAGCGTACCGTCGGCGTTCGAGCCGGTGAGCATGTCGTGCGTATTGGGCGTGTCGCCGCGGCCGTTGACGATGCCACCCTTTTCGTTCAGCGACCCCTGTTTGCCCAGCTTGTTGTTCTCGCTGTGCAGATCGGCCACGTTCTCTGCGACCTTCTCGCCCTTAGCGTTGAACCACGGACCGCGTCCAATCCGGTCCTTGGCGTTGACGGCCGGCTGGCCATTGGCTGCCGCAGCGCTCATGTACGCGCGCCAGGTCTTGCTGCCGGCCCCAACGGCCGCGGCCAGCGTCTGGCAATGCCGGTCGGCGCCGGCAAGTCCACCAAGGTTGGCGCCATCGCCGCCGCCCACACTGGTGATGAAGAAGCTGATTTGTGGTGACGTCTGGGCGCGCAAGGCCGCCAGCGATCCGATGACCATCGCGATCGCCGTGGCCGTTCCGATCAGTTTCACGTGCATAGCGGACTCCGGAATGTGACCTGCGTGCCGGCAGGACACGAGGGAAAGTATAAGAGGTCCGCCTAATGTGCGGCGAGAATCGTGTCGGCGATGATGAGCCGCTGGGCTTCCGAGGTGCCCTGGTAGATCTCCGTGGCTCGCGCGTCGCGGAACAGCCGTTCGACAACCGAGCCGCGCCGGTATCCCTCAGACGCCAGGATCTGCATCGCGCGATCGGCC
>CADEEX010000253.1 GCA_902826465.1 uncultured Acidobacteriota bacterium | reverse complement strand
CCCACTCGCAGTCTGACGCTGCTCATCGGCGCGGAGCGTTCCCGCATCGACGACAAGATCGAGTTTTACCCGGACGGGTATGCGAGCGAGCGCGGCGGACTGGTCGAGTTTGTCAGCGGGGAGCTGCGCTATGCGTTCCTCGCGAACAGGCGCGTCTCGCCCTACGCGGTGGTCGGGGCCGGTCGTGGCGTCGAGCGGCCGAACGTCAACGAGTTCTTCCCGTACGGCGTCGACCGCCGCATCATCGCGATCTACTACGGTGGCGGCGCGCGCATCCCCATCCACCGGCGCCTCGACGCGTTCGCCGACTGGCGATTGATCATTACGGGTGACGACGCGGCGGAAATGGCCGTCCTTGGGCCTCTGCGCGCCGGCATCGGCTTCCGTTTCTGATGCGGTCGAACGACCGTAGACTTGTCGCGGAGAGTCGACGTTCGTCGCCACCACCCATGATCAAACTTGTCGTGAACGGTGTCATCGCAGGGTTTGTTGTTGTCGCGGTCAGCGAGGTGGCACGTCGATATCCTCGCGTTGCCGACGTGATCCTGGCCGTGCCGTTGGTCGTCTTTGCGGTATACGCGCTGATGTACCTGCGTACGCCTGATCTTGCCCCCATCTCGAGGATGGCAATGCAGATGCTGGTGCTCGTTCCCCTCAGCCTCGTTTTCTTCGTCCCGCTGGCATTCGCTGAGCGCTTCGACCTGACCTTCTGGCCGGCGTACGCCCTAGGGCTCGGGCTCGTCACCGCGAGCGTGAGCACTTACTTGTGGTTCACGGCGTGAGGCGCAGTCCGTGGCGATCGCACGCATTGAGCGAGGCGAAGCCGAGTCGAATGGCTGGGAGGCAGGGATTCGAACCCCGATAAGCAGAGTCAGAGTCTGCTGTCCTACCGTTGGACGACCTCCCAGTGTGGGCCGCTGAAATCGGGCAGGAACCAACGATTATAGACGCCCACCCCATGCGCGGCAAGCAAGCCCGCATGACGCTAGAATCCAGCATCCAGAATCCAGCTCCCAGCCTGATCTTCAAGATCGTGGATGCCGACGAGTGGGCCGCAGCCGAACGGGCGGGCGAGTTCATCGGGTCCGAAGTGGACCGGCGAGACGGGTTCATCCATTTCTCGACCGCAGCGCAGGTCAGGGAAACCGCCGCCAGGCACTTCGCCGGGCGTCAGCAGTTGCTGCTGGTCGCCGTCGATACCCATGACCTCGACCTCCGCTGGGAACCGTCGCGCGGTGGGGCGCTGTTTCCGCATCTCTACGCAACAATGCCTCTCACCGCCGTCCGCTGGACCGCGCCTCTGCCGCTCGGACACGATGGGCAGCATCGGTTTCCGGACCGCGGTACCGAGGTCCCAGGGTCACGACTGAACACCGGGGCTGAGGTCTCGCGCGACGACCGCTGAAGCCGACCCAATGACCGTGTAGTGTCCCGCGACACCCCGACAGCGCCCCGGACTTCGATCGCGACGCGTTTCGATACGCCTGGCCATCGAATCGCAGAAAACGCCAATGTTTTGTGCCGCGGAGGCGGCCTAGTACGGGCAAGGATTGTGCTTCAGGTGGTCGCAACCAGATGACATCTCCCTCCTCGTCAGTCGACTCGGTGGCCGCGCGTCTCCGCCTGCCCCTGCCGACCTCGACTCTGGCCGGCCTCGGCATCGCGATGCTGTCCGTGCTCCTCATGGGCTGGGTTACCGACCGCATGGCCGCCAGCCGCCAGCAGACCGTCGAGCGGATCACGCACACGATGCAGTTGCTGCAGCAGCTCGAATCGTTGTCGTCGAACCTGAAGAGCGCAGAAACCGGGCAACGCGGCTTCCTGTTGACGGGCGAAGAGCGTTACCTCGCGCCGTTCAGTGACGGGGTTGCCGCCATTCCCGGCCAGGTCACCGAGCTGCGGACGTTGCTCGAAGGCGACCTGCCGCAACTGGAGCGGCTGCGTCAGGTCGAGGCGCTGGCGAAACAGAAGATCGACGAACTGTCGCAAACCATTACGCGCTACCGCTCGGGCGACGTTGCGGGTGCGCAGGGGGTGGTGAAGAGCGGACGTGGTGAAGAGCTGATGGAGGGGATCAAGACCGTCATCGGCGAGATGGAAGCGCAGGAGCAGTCCGTGCTGGCGGCCCGCCAGGCGACGTTCGAGCGCGCCGTCGCGTTCTCGAACGTCATCACGACCGGCGGCTCGGCCACGTTGCTGGTCCTCATCGGCCTGGCCGGCTGGGTGATGTCGCGCGACTTCCGCGCACGCGAGACGCAGTCGTGGATCCGGAACGGCCAGGCGTCGCTCGCCGCGCGCGTGCAGGGCGAACAGCGACTCGAGCAGCTTGGCGACAACGTGCTGACCTTTCTGGCCGGCTACCTCGACGCGCAGGTCGGTGCCGTGTTCATCGCCGAACCTGACGGCCGCTTTCGTCGTCGGGCCGGCTACGCGCTGGGCTCCGCGCCGGTGGCCGACGAGTACCGGCCGGGCGACAGCCTGGTCGGACAAGCGGCCAAAGAGAACCGCATGCTGCACGTCACCGACGTGCCGGCCGGTTACCTGTCGGTCGGATCGAGCCTCGGTGGCAGCAAGCCGGCCGAGATTCTGATCGCGCCGGCGTCCATCGACGGCGACGTGCAGGCGGTGGTGGAACTTGGCTTCTTCCACCGTGTGTCGGCCGGCGAGCGTGCCCTCCTCGAACGTGCCTCCGAATCGCTCGGCGTGGCCGTCCGCGCCTCCAAGGATCGGAGTCGTCTCGAGGAGCTGCTCGGGGAAACGCAGCGGCAATCCGAAGAACTGCAGACGCAGCAGGAGGAACTTCGCGTCAGCAACGAGGAGCTCGAAGAGCAGAGCCGCGTCCTGCGCGAGTCGCAGGGACGGCTCGAGCAGCAGCAGACCGAGCTCGAACAGATCAACTCGCACCTCGAAGAGCAGACGCAACTGCTCGAGCACCAGAAGGACACTCTCTCGAAGGCGCAGGCGGTGCTCACCGAGAAAGCCGCGGAACTCGAGCGCGCCAATCAGTACAAGAGCGAATTTCTGGCCAACATGAGCCACGAGCTGCGGACGCCGCTGAACTCGTCGCTCATCCTCGCCAAGCTGCTCTCCGACAACAAGCACGGCAACCTGACCGGAGAGCAGGTGAAGTTCGCGCAGACGATCTTCGCCGCCGGCAACGACCTGCTGGTGTTGATCAACGACATCCTCGACCTGTCGAAGATCGAGTCGGGGAAGGTGGAACTGCTCTCGGAATCGGTGATTGTGGCCAGAACCATCGAGATGCTCGGCCGGAGCGTTCAACCGCTGGCGCAGCAGAAGCAGCTCGCGTTCACCGTCGACATCGACCCGGACACGCCCGAGCGGATGCAGACCGATCCGCAGCGCCTCGGCCAGATCATCCGCAACCTGCTCTCGAACGCGTTCAAGTTCACCGAGCGCGGCAGCGTGGCGTTGCGTGTCGCGCCAGGCGAGCACGACACCATCACCTTTGCGGTGCGCGACACGGGGATCGGCATCGCTCCGCATCAGCTCGGCATCATCTTCGAGGCATTCCGGCAAGCCGACGGCAGCACGCACCGGAAATATGGCGGCACCGGGCTCGGATTGTCGATCTCGCGCGATCTGGCGCGACTGCTCGGTGGCGACATCACCGTGCAGAGCGTGCCCGGTGAAGGCTCGACCTTCACGCTCACGTTGCCTCGGCACGCGGCGCAGCGCGCCATTCCGCTGCATCCGCCAACCACACTGCGCGGCGAGCCGGTGGTCATGTTCGAGCCGCCGACGCGTCAGCCGGTGCCGTCGGTGCCCGACGTCGGGCACGAAGACGACGACCGCGAGGTGCTGTCGCCCAACACCCGCCACATCCTCGTGGTCGAGGACGACAAGCACTTTGCGGCGATTCTCCGCGACCTGGCGCATGAACTCGGATTCCAGTGCATCCTGACCGAGTCGGCCAACGCCGGCCTGGCCGCGGCGGTAACGTATCGGCCGAGCGCGATCCTGCTCGACATGAACCTGCCCGATCACTCCGGCCTGGGCGTGCTCGATCAGCTGAAGCGCGACACGCGGACGCGGCACATCCCGGTACACGTCCTGTCTGTCGCCGACTACTCGCACCAGGCCCTCGAGCGTGGCGCCATCGGTGAAGCGCGAGCAGCTGGTCGATGCGTTCCGTCGCCTCGAAGCAAAGATGACCCAGCAGCTGCACCGCGTGCTGGTCGTGGAAGACGACGCCAGACAGCGCGACAGCATTCGTGCCCTGCTCGGCAATGACGATGTGCAGATCACGGCGGTGGAGAGCGGAGCGGAGGCGCTCGCGCAATTGAGGACCGCCACGTTCGACTGTGTGGTGATGGATCTGACGCTGCCGGACATGACCGGCGATGCGCTGCTCGAACAGATGGCCGAGCAGGAAGACGTTTCGTTCCCGCCGGTGATCGTCTACACGGGCCGGTCGCTGACACGCGACGAAGAGCAGCGGCTCGGACGGTTCTCCCGATCGATCATCATCAAGGACGCGCGCTCACCCGAACGGCTGCTCGACGAGGTGACGCTGTTCCTGCACCAGGTCGAGTCGACCCTGCCGGTCGAACGCCAGCGGATGCTGAAGGCGGCCCGCGATCGCGAGACGGCTCTCGAAGGGCGCCGCATCCTGGTGGTCGAGGACGATGCCCGGAACATCTTCGCGCTGTCGAGCGTGCTCGAGCCCAAGGGGGCCAAGCTCGAGATTGCGCGCAACGGGCTCGAAGCGCTGGCCGCGCTCGAGCGCAGCGCGGGTCCCTCCGGCCAGGCGATCGATCTCGTGCTGATGGACATCATGATGCCAGAGATGGACGGCCTGACGGCGACGCGCGAGATCCGGCGTCGCGCCGACTGGAAGAAGCTGCCGATCATTGCACTCACCGCCAAGGCGATGAAGGACGACCAGGAGAAGTGCCTGTCGGCCGGCGCCAACGACTACATTGCCAAGCCGCTCGATGTCGAGAAGCTGCTGTCGCTGATTCGCGTATGGATGCCGAAGTAGACGCCACGCGCCAGGCGGCCAGCGCCGACATCGAGCTGCCGTTGCTGCTCGACGCGCTCTACCTGAAGTATCACTACGACTTCAGAGGGTACGCACTGGCCTCGCTGCGTCGCCGGCTGCGTTCGGCGATGACGCGGTTCGGCTGCCGGACGTTGTCGCAGTTGCAGGACCGTGTGCTGCACGAACCGGCATCGTTTCCGGCATTGCTCGACTTTCTCACCGTGCCGGTGAGTGACCTGTTTCGCGATCCGTCGTACTTCAAGGCCATCCGCGAGCGCGTCGTCCCGCTGCTGCGCACCTATCCGTCGTTGAAGATCTGGGTGGCCGGCTGCAGCACGGGCGAAGAAGCGTACTCGCTGGCGATCCTGCTTCGTGAGGAAGGGCTGCTGTCGCGCACCTTGATCTACGCGACCGACATCAACCCGCAGACACTGCAGAAGGCCGAGGCCGGTGTCTACGACATCGATCGCGTGGCCGGCTTCACCGAAAATCACCGCCGGTCTGGCGCGCGCTCGTCGCTGTCGGACTTCTACACGGCCAAGTACCAGCGCGCGGTGTTCGACAAGTCACTGCGCCGGCACATCGTCTTTTCGGATCACAGCCTGGCCACAGACAGCGTGTTTGCCGAGGTCCAGTTCGTGTCGTGCCGCAACGTGCTGATCTATTTCAGGCGCGAGCTGCAGGACCGGGCGCTCGGCCTGTTCAAGGATTCGCTGTGCCGGCGTGGGTTCCTCGGGCTTGGCGCCAGGGAGTCGCTGCGCTTCTCGACTCACGCGGCGGCGTTCACTGAAATGGTGCGCGACGACCGGCTCTACCAGCGGAGGGACGACGCCTGATGACCCCGGCGTTGCCGTCGCGGATCGAGGCGGTGGTGATCGGGACGTCTGCCGGTGGCATCGACGCGTTGTCGGTAGTGCTGCCGGCGCTGCCGGCCGGGTTCGGGCGGCCGGTGTTCGTGGTGATTCATCTGCCGCGCGAGCGTCCGAGTCTGCTCGCCAGTATTTTTCGCAGTAAATGCGCCGTGGCTGTACGCGAGGCGCAGGATAAGGACCCCGTGGAAGCCGGCACGATCTACTTCGCACCGCCCGACTATCACCTGCTCATCGATGAGGGGCCTTCGCTGGCCCTGTCAGACGATGAGCTCGTCAACTTTTCCCGCCCGTCGATCGACGTGCTGTTCGAGTCGGCGGCCGACTACTATGGCGACCGCCTGCTGGGCATTGTGATGACGGGGGCGAGCCACGATGGCGCCGCCGGTCTCGACGCCGTGCGCCGTGCCGGCGGGACCACCGTCGTGCAGGCACCAGACGAGGCGCAGTCGGCGGTGATGGTGCGGGCGGCACTCGAACGGGGGCCGGCAGACCATGTGCTGACGCTGGCCCAGATCGCCGACATGCTGAAGCGGCTTGGTGGAGAAGCGCGATGACGAACGAGACACAACGCGGAATCGGGCCGGTCACCTGCCTGCTGGTGGACGACCTCGCCGAAAACCTGCTGGCAC
>CADEEX010000252.1 GCA_902826465.1 uncultured Acidobacteriota bacterium | reverse complement strand
TCGATCCGTTCGACAGCGACTGGGTGGACGCGGGCGGCCGCCGGCAGGCGTTCTACACGAACCTCAAGCCGGGGCAGTACGTGTTTCACGTCGTCGCGACCGATGGCAGCGGCGACGCATCGCCGAACGAGGCGGCGTGGCACTTCACCGTCGCGCCGAGGTTCTACCAGACGACGACGTTCGCGGTGGTCTCGGCGGCCTCGATCGGCCTGCTGTTGCTCGGCGGCTGGCAGCTCCGCGAGCGGCAACTGCGCAAGCAGTTTTCGCTCATCATCTCGGAGCGGGCCCGGCTCGGCCGCGAGATTCACGACACGCTGCTGCAGGGGCTGGTCGCGATTGCCCTCCAGTTCGACTCGCTGGCGCACGATCTGGCGCCGATGCCCAAGTTGCAGGGGCGGTTTCTGAGGCTGCGCGATCGCATCGAGGAGTACATCCGCGAAGCGCGTCGCTCGATCTGGGACCTGCACACCCAGCCTCAGCATCGCAATCTCGTCGACAGCCTCCGTCGCGCTGGCGAGTTCGTCACCGAAGGGTGCGAAATTGCCTTCACGCTGCAGGTGCAGGGGACGCCGTATCAGTGTCCGCCGCAGATCGAAGAGCAAGCCGTCAGGATTGCGCAGGAAGCCGCCCTCAATGCCGTGCGGCACGCCGCGCCGCAACGCCTGCGCATCGACCTGATGTACGAGGATGCCGGCCTGAAACTGACGATTGCCGACGATGGGCGTGGCTTCAAGTCGGACGATTCCGGAAGCCCCGGCCACTACGGCATCCTCAGCATGTACGAACGCGCGAAGAGCGTCGGCGGGGCGTTGACGCTGATTTCGGCCCCCGGCCGAGGAACCGAAGTGACCGCTATCCTGCCACTGGCGACTTGACTACGATGTCCGAACTGATGCGGATTATGTGTGTCGACGATCACCTCCTTGTCCGCGAGGGGATCGCGCTGGTGCTCGAGCGCCAGGCCGACATTCAGGTGGTGTCGTCGGTCGCCTCCGGCGAGGAAGCGGTGGAACGCTACCCGGAGGTGCGTCCCGACGTCGTGCTCATGGACCTGCAGCTCGGCGGCATCAGCGGTCTCGAGGCGATCAAGCGGCTGCGGGCGATTGACCCGTCAGCCCACATCGTGGTCCTGACGGTCATGCAGGGCGACGAAGACATCTTTCGCGCGTTGCAGGCCGGGGCCATTGCCTACGTGCTCAAGGACACGCTGTCGCACGACCTGGTGCGGGTGGTCCGCGAAGTGCACGCCGGCCGCCGGGCGCTTGGTGCGACGGTGGCGGCCAAGCTGACCGAGCGCGCATCCGGCCCGACCTTGAGCGCCCGCGAGATCGAGGTGGTCGAGCTGATGTCGCAGGGCATGCGGAACAAGGAGGTGGCCGCATCGCTCGGTATCACCGAGCGCACGGCCGAGGTGCACGTCCGCAACATCCTGACGAAACTGAGCGTCAAGGACCGAACGGCCGCCGTGAGCGTCGCCATCAGGCGCGGCATCATTCATCTCCACTAGCGCTCGCAAGAAACCGCGCCGAGTACGCATTCCTCGGTATTGCACCCCCTCTGACCGGGTGTCAGACTGCGCGGACATTCTGAGGAAATCCGGTTTTCACGCGTATCGGAGGGCGGTGTTCATGATCGGAAGGAAACTGCGCGGCGCCGCGGCAGTGCTGTTGACGCTGACGACCGGCGGGATGCTGGCGCATCTGGCCGGCCAACCGGCGGCGGCGGACCGGAGCGGTGACTGGGTGTATTACGGAGGCGACGCCAGGAACTGGCGCTACAAGCCGTTTGACCAGATCAACGCGTCGAATTTCGGCGACATGCAGGTTGCCTGGCGCTTCCGCACCGACAATCTTGGGCCGAGTCTTGATTTCCGGCTGGGCGCGACCCCCATCATGGCCAACGGCGTCGTCTACGTCGTTGGCGGCGGCATGCGCCGCTCCGTGGCCGCCCTCGACGCGGCGACCGGCGTCCTGCTCTGGGTGCATCACGAAGATGAAGGCATGCGCGCGCAGTTTGCGCCGCGCGTCGGCGCCGGCCGTGGGGTGTCGTACTGGACCGACGGTCGCGAGGAACGCATCATCTACGTCACGACCGGGTACCGGATGAAGGCGCTCAACGCCAAGACGGGCATGCCGATTCCGTCGTTCGGCGACAACGGCGTCATCGACCTGAAAAAGGACTTCGATCAGGACATGACGCGCTTTGCCAAACCCTACGCCGATGGGTTGGTGATGGCCGACATCGGCCTGCACGCTACCCCGGTCATCGGCAAGGACGTCATCGTCGTTGGCGCCGCCGGGCGCGAGGGGACGACGCCATATCGCGTCGACGAAGTGAAGGGCTACGTGCGTGCCTTTGACGTGCGCACCGGCAAGCGGCTGTGGACCTTCCACACGATTCCGATGAAGGGTGAATTCGGCTACGACACCTGGGAAAAGGGGTCGGCGGAGAAGACCGGCCACGTCGGGGTCTGGACGCAGATGGCCATCGACGAAGACCTCGGCATGGTCTATCTCCCGGTGGAAACGCCGACCAACGACTACTACGGCGGCGGTCGCCCTGGAAACAACCTGTTTTCCGAAAGCCTGGTCGCGCTCGATCTGAAGACGGGCCAGCGCAAGTGGCACTTTCAGGTCGTGCATCATCCGCTGTGGGACTTCGACCTGTCGTCCGCACCGATTCTGGCGGACATTACCGTGAACGGCCGCGCCATCAAGGCGGTGGCGATGCCGAGCAAGCAGTCGTTCCTGTATGTGTTCGACCGGATCACCGGGCAGCCGGTGTGGCCGATCGAAGAGCGACCAGTGCCGAAGGGCGATGTCCCCGGCGAAGTGTACGCGCCGACGCAACCCTATCCGACGAAACCGCCGGCCTACTCGCGCCAGAACTTCACGCCAGACGATCTCATCGACTACACGCCTGAGTTGCGCGCCAAAGCGGTAGAGATCTCGAAGCAGTTCGCGCTCGCCAAGCTGTTCGATCCGCCGGTGCTGAGCAAGCCCGGAGGGCCGTACAAGTCGTTGACGTTTGCGACCGCCCTCGGCGGCACCAATTGGCCGGGCGGGTCGTACGACCCGGAGACCCACACGGTCTACGCGTCCGCCAATCAACAGGTGGTGGGACTGGGCCTGCTGCCGGTCACCGACAAGCGCTTCTCCGACTCCGCCTACGTCGGTGGCGACGCGCTGGCTGGCCTGCGCGATGTCTCGGGCCACTCGGGCGACGGTCCGCGGTTGAACGGCGGTCGTCCGCCGCAAGCGCCGGTCGCGCCGGGTAATCCGAATCCCCCGCCCGGGATGGGTGCGGGGTTCCTGTCGTCGCCCACGGTCGAAGGGCTGCCGATCAACAAGCCGCCCTATGGTGTGATCTCTGCCATCAATCTCGATCGCGGGGAGCTGGTGTGGCAGGTGCCGCACGGCGACACGCCCGACGCCATTCGCAACCATCCGTTGCTCAAGGGGCTGAACATTCCCCGCACCGGGCAGCAGACGAGTGTCGGCACGATTGTGACCAAGGACCTGGTCATTGCCGGCGAGCCGACAATTTCGACCGCTGGTCACGCGCGTGGCGCCTTGCTGCGCGCCTACGACAAACGCACCGGCAAGGATGCGGGCACGGTGCTCATGGAGGCGCCGCAGACCGGTTCGCTGATGACCTATATGTGGCGCGGCAAGCAGTACATCGTCGTGCCGATCAGCGGCCCCAACACGCCCGGCCAGTACGTCGCCTTCGCGCTACCTGGGAGCGCGCCAGCGCGTCAGTCGACGGCCGGTGGCCAGCAGCAGTAGCGCAGTGCGTGGCGTCCGGCCACATCCGGACCACGGAGATCGAGCATGAGCAACGAAGCGGAAGACCCGACCGCGCGAGATGGCGACGTGACACGGCGCGAGTTCCTCGAGGTGACGAGTGCCGCCCTCGTCGTCGGTGCGGTGACCTCGGTCGCCGCTGCGCCGCAGGATCGGCGCCCCCCTGGCGCGCCGGTCCGACCCAGGACGACGATTCGGGTCACCGTCAACGGCACGGCGCAACGCCTCGACGTGGACGATCACTGGACGCTGGCGGAACTGCTGCGCGACCACCTTCGACTCACCGGCACCAAGCTCGGATGTGAGCGTGGCGAGTGCGGCGCCTGCACCGTGCTGATCGACGACACACCGGTGTACGCCTGCAGCTATCTCGCGGCGTGGACGGATGGCCGAAGCGTGATGACGGTCGAAGGCCTGGCGCGTGGCAATACCCTCGACCCGCTGCAGGAGGCGTTCATGACCCATGACGCCCCGCAGTGCGGCTTCTGCACGTCCGGACAACTGATGTCGGCCAAGGCGCTGCTCAATCGCAACCCGACACCGACGCCGCAGGACGTGCGGGCCGCACTGGCCGGCAATCTCTGTCGTTGCGCCAACTACAACCGCATCGTTGAAGCGGTGATGGCCGCGAGCACCCGCGCCGGCGCGGGACGCGCGTCGGGAGGTGCGGAATGAGCGCGCAGGACTCCACACCGACGGCCATTGGCGTCAACCCGATGCGGGCAATTGGTCACGCGACGACGCGCATCGATGCGCTGGAGCGGGTGACCGGGCGCGCCACCTACACGCGCGACGTCTATCTCGACGGCATGCTCTACGCCCAGATTCTCAGGAGCCCGCATCCGCATGCCCGCATCCGCGCCATCGATCTCTCGAAGGCGCGAGCACTTCCGGGCGTGAAGGCGATCATTACGCACGAGAACTGCCAGGTGGTGTGGGGCGCCGGCTCCATCGCCGGCGGCGGTCAGTACAACGACGAGCTGAAGAAGATCACGAAGCAGCGCCGCTACGCCTTCAACAACCCGGTGCGCTATGTCGGCGAGCCGGTGGCGGCCGTCGCCGCAGTCGATCGGCACGTCGCCGAGGAGGCGGTGCGGCTGATCGCGGTCGATTACGAAGTGCTGCCGTTCGTGCTCGACCAGGAAGCCGCGCTCAAGGACGATGCGGTCAAAATCTGGCCTGAAGGCAATATCTCGCTGAATGCCAGAAACGAGCCGGTGCCGAACGTCGCGCGACGCGGCGACGTCGCCGCCGGATTTGCCGCCGCCGACCGGGTGTTCGAGGACCGCTACAGCACCGTCATGTGCCACAACGCCCAGATGGAGCCGCGGGCCTGCGTGGCGCTCTGGGAAGGCGACAAGCTGACGGTCTACACGCCAACCGGCGGCATCTACAACTGCCACCACGACATCGCGCGCGACCTCGGGATCCCTGACGAGAAGGTGCGCGTGATCTGCAAGTACATGGGAGGCAACTTCGGCAACAAGAATCAGAACCAGGACGCCGACCTGATCACCGCCGTGCTCGCGAAGGAGGCGGGTGCGCCGGTAAAGCTCGAGTTCTCGCGCAAGGACGATTTTGTCGGCATGCACGGGCGCTGGCCGACCGTGCAGTACTACAAGGTTGGGGTCAAGACCGATGGCACGCTGACCGCGATTCAGCTCAGAACCATCAGCAACATGGGACCGTACCGGAAGAACAACGGCGGCGTGAGCGGCATCGATCTCTACGACGTGTCGAACACCGAAAGCACGTTGTTCCCGACGTACACCAACCGCACCACCGCCGGAAACTTCCGCGGACCGACCGATCCGCAGGGCTACTTTCCGATTCAGTCGCTGATGGACCACATCGCCTATGAACTGAAGATGGACCCGGTTGAGTTCGTGCTCAAGAACATGATCCGTCCGGGCCGTAACGCCAACTTCACCAACTACACACTGGATCAGTGTGTCAGGCGTGGAGCCGAGCGTTTCGAGTGGAGGAAGCGGTGGAAGGCGCAGCCGGGCTCGGATCCGGGCCGCTTCAAGCGCGGCGCCGGCGTCGCCTTCATGTCGTTCCGCTCAGGGGTGGGCAATAGCAGCGCAGCGCTGACGGTGAACGCGGCCGGCCAGTACACGCTCTACGTCGGCGTGACCGACGTCGGGCCTGGCGCCAAGACCACGATGAACATCATTGCCGCCGACGAACTCGGCGTACCGCTCAACCGCGTCACCGTCGTCTGGGGCGACACCGACCTGTGCCCGTACTCGGTCGGCGAGTCCGGAAGCCGTACCACCATCATGACCGGGCAAGCGGTCGTTGATGCGGCGCGCGACATCAAGAAGCAGATTGCCGAGAAGGGCATGCCGACCGGGACGACGCTGCTCAAGGCCAGCGCCTCGCCGTCGCCGCGCCTCGAGGGCAAGCGGCGCGATTGCTTCGGGGCCCACTTCGTCGAGGTCGAGGTCGATACCGATACCGGCAACGTTGCGTTCCTGAAATACGTGACCGTGCACGAGTCCGGTCGCATCATGAATCCGCTCACCGCCATCAGCCAGATCAAGGGGGGGGTCGGCATGGGCATCGGCATGGCGCTGCACGAAAACATGATCTACGACGTGCGAACCGGGCAGCCGCTGGTGACCGGCTACTACTTCGACCGTGTGCCGACGCACCTTGACGTGCCGGACGTGGAAGTGGAGTTCATCGAGGCCGATGACGGCCATGG
>CADEEX010000251.1 GCA_902826465.1 uncultured Acidobacteriota bacterium | reverse complement strand
GCACCGCCGCGTCGCAGCGTGAGGCACTGGCCCCGACCTCGAACCGAGCGCACGCCATCCGGAACTCCTATCGCAGCGTCAGCAGCGCTCCCAACGTCATGAGCGCAACGCCTGTGGCGGCACGCCAACCGACAGGCTCACCAAGCCACAGCATGGCCAGCACGATAGTGAGCGGCAGACTGAGCTTGTCGATCGGCGCGACGCGCGACGCGGGCGCCAACTGCAGCGCGCGAAAGTACGCCAGCCAGGAGACCGCTGTCGCCACTCCGGACAGGATCAGGTAAATCAGCGATCGTCGTGACACCAGGCCGAGCGCCCGGTGCTCGTTCGACGCGAACACCACCACCCACGCAAAACAGACGACGATCACCGTGCGCAGTGCGGTCGCCAGTGTGGACGGCACGCCCTCGAGCCCGAGCTTCGCCAGGATTGCCGTCAGCGCTGCCGCGACGGCAGAGACGAGCGCGTAGAACAGCCAGGTCATAGGTTCACCGGCTCAGAGTGTATGGCGGCAAGCCACCGCCGCTACGATTGGATGTGGCTCGCTGAGACTCCTGGGTTAGAGTTACTCCCGCCGCGCGAGCGGCCACTTCCCGGAGCGTAATGATCAAGCACTCGCTCTTCCTGACGCTTCCTTGCGTGTGCCTTCTTGCGGCATGCACCTCGGCGCCGGCCCCAGGGCCTGCTCACGAGGCGGCTCCGTCCGGTGCAGCGCCGACCCCGGCCCCGGTGGCCATCGCTGTTCCGCGCCACGCGCTCTACGTCACCAACGAGCGCGCAGGCACGCTCACCATCATCGACCTCGATACGTTTGCCCCCGTCGGTTCGCTGCCGCTCGGCAAGCGTCCGCGTGGCATCGTCGCGTCGGCGGACAGGACGCGGCTGTATGTGGCCCTGAGCGGCTCGCCGATTGCCGGACCTGGCGTGGACGAGTCCAAGCTTCCGCCCCCCGACAAGGGCGCCGATGGCATCGGCGAAGTCGATACGACGACGAACACGCTGCTGCGCGTGCTGCGCGCCGGGTCGGACCCGGAGGGCGTGGCCATCAGCAAGGACGGCACTGAGGCGTTCATCGCGAACGAGGACACCGGGCAAGTGAGCATCGTGCGCGTTGCCGACGGGGCGATCACACAGTCGTTCACCGTTGGCAACGAGCCCGAGGGCATTGCCGTGACGCCGGACGGCACGCAGGTGTGGGCAACGTCCGAGGATGCCGGGGCCGTCTACCTGATCGACCTGGCCGCGAAGAAGGTCGTCACGTCCATCGAGGTCGGCGCGCGGCCACGATCGATTGCATTCACGCCGGACGGCTCCCGCGCGTATATCCCCGCCGAGAACGAGGCCCACCTCACGGTCGTCGACGCGAAGGCGCGGAAGGTGTTGCGAAAGATTCCGCTCGGCGAAGGCATGCGACCCATGGGCACCGTGATGTCGCCCGACGGCAAGCAACTCTACGTCTCCACCGGCCGCAGCAAGATGGTGCTCATTGTGGATACCACGAGCAACACCGTGGTCGGACAGATCGAGGCCGGCCAGCGCCCGTGGGGCATCGCCCTCTCGGCGGACGGCTCGACGCTCTATACCGCCAACGGACCCTCGAACGACGTGTCGGTGATCGACGTTGCGACGAAGATGGTGACGAAGAAAATCCCCGTGGGTGACGGCCCATGGGGCCTTGCCGTGGTGAGTCGCTGACATCGACAACGTGCTGAAACCTGGAAACTGAGGAGTCGAGATGCGCAAAGTGCTTGTAGCGGCGGTACTGGCAGCGTGCGTGGCCGGTGGGTGGGTGGCGGGTGTCCTGCCTGCGCTGCATGCGCAGTCGTCATCGCGGACCGTCAACTGGGCCCTGCATAACCTCGACCTCGCCGGTACCCGCTATTCGCCGCTCGATCAGATCACCCGCGGAAACGTGAAGTCGCTCGTGCCGCGCTGGCTGTTCCAGCACGGTGTGATCGACGGTGTCAGCAACCAGACCACTCCCATCATCGTCGACGGTTCGATGTACGTGACCGATTCGCGCGGCAGCGTCTACGCCGTCGATGCGGCGGATGGTCACCTGCTCTGGACTTACGACGTCACGCAAAAGCTTGGTGGCGGCGCACGCGAGGGCTACGTCTTCCGCAACCGTGGCGTCGTCTATGGCGATGGCGTGATCTACACGGCGGGCGGGTCGTTCCTGTTTGCGCTCGACGCCAAGACAGGCAAGCCGCTGCCTGGATTTGGCACCGACGGCCAGGCCAGCGTCATTCTGGATGTGCTGCACCAGCGCTATGCCGACGTGAAGTCGGCGATCAGCATGGGCTACTGGTTCACGACGGCGCCGCAGTACTACAAGGGCGTCCTCTACATTGGCAGCACCAGAAGCGAGAGCCATATCCCTGGCGGGCACGTGCTGGCGGTCGACGCGAAGAGCGGCAAGGTGCTCTGGCACTTCAACACCATCCCGCAGGACGAGAAGGATCAGGGCTGGGACGTGGCCGGACCGACATGGGTCGGTGGCGAGCGCAACGGCGGCGGCATCTGGGAGACACCGGCGATCGATCCCGAACTTGGGCTGCTCTACGTGGCGGTGGCGAACCCGTTCGGCGACAGCACGAAGCGCGCAGGCACCAATCTGTTCAGCGACTCGATCGTGGCACTGACGCTCGATACGGGGCGGCTGAAGTGGTATTTCCAGCAGACGCACCACGATGTCTGGGACTACGACTCGGGCGCGCCGCCGACGCTCTTCGACATGCGGGTGAACGGCCGCAACGTGAAGGCGGTGGCCGAGGCCAGCAAGAACGGCTACCTCTATATCCTCGACCGCGAGACCGGCACGCCGGTGCACCCGATCAAGGAAATGCCGGTGCCGACCGACGGCGCCGGTCCCGGGCAGGCGCCGTACCCGACGCAGCCCATTCCGTTCACCGCATCTGGCAAGCCGATGGAGCCGGTCTGTCCGGTGGTGGCCATCGACGTGCCGCCGGCGCAGCTCGAGAAATTCTCGGTCGTGCCTCACTTCACGCCGATGTCGCGGGATCGCATCATCGCGCCAGGGGCGAATGGTGGCAGCAACTACAGCCCGCTGTCCTACAGTCCGCAGACCGGGTTGCTCTATGTTGCCGCGATCGATTTTCCCTACAACATCGGCCGGGGCGCCAAGGGCTACTTCTCCGCCTACGACCCGACGACCGGCGAGCTGAAGTGGCGGAAGGTGTTTGAAGGCTACGCGCAGGCCGGGTCGGTGGTGACGGCGGGCGGCGTCGTGTTCGTCGGCACCGGCAGCAATCTCGCCGGGTACTTCTACGCCTTCGACGCCAAGACCGGCGATGAACTGTGGAAGTTCAATACCGGGGCCGGTGTGTTTTCCTCGCCGTCGGTCTACATGGTGAACGGTGAAGAGTTCGTCACGGTGGCGTCGGGGGGCGGCGAGCGCGGTCGCCGTGGCGGCGATTTGATTCTCAGTTTCGCCCTCCCGCGCCGACAATAAGTCGTAGTGGCGAGTCGTAGTGTCCGGCTTTAGCCGGACATCAGGACGTAGTGTCCGCCTTCAGGCGGACCTCATGGAAGGACATCGATGATCGTGAACGGGCCAGTGGTGCGGGTGTGGGGCATTGGAGCCATCGTGGCATCCGCCTTCGCGGGGGCGCTGTTGCTTGCCGCAGCCACGCCGGTGGGCGCGCAGGCACCGGCACCGGATCCCGAGGACGTGAAAGAGGGGATGAGCATCTACCGCTCAAAGGCCGACTGTCAGACCTGCCACGGCTGGGCCGCAGACGGACGGAAGATGGACACGCAGATGCCGGATGCGCCGAACCTGCGCACCACACGTCTGGGCCGAGCCGGTATTCTCTACGCGATTCGGTGCGGGCGTCCCGGTCGCGGCATGCCCGCGTTCGACCGGCAGGCCTACAAGGATCCGTCGCGCTGCAACAACACCACCGAGGCGGACCTGCAGAAGAACAACCTCGATCTCGTCACCCCCGCGGCCACACTGCAGCCGCGCGAGATCGAGATGGTGGCGGACTTCCTGTTTGCCAAGGCGATTGGCAAGGGCGCGCTCGATACCCGCGCCAAGTGCGTC
The DNA here is from genome assembly GCA_902826465.1 of uncultured Acidobacteriota bacterium. Classification (GTDB taxonomy): domain Bacteria; phylum Acidobacteriota; class Vicinamibacteria; order Vicinamibacterales; family CAVVIG01; genus CADEEX01. Next base: position 2,464 of record CADEEX010000251.1, on the reverse strand, counting down.
GAGTACTGGGGCGAAGAGCAGGACGTCTGCGACGAGCTGAAGTAAGCGCAGGTTCGGTGGATCGTACGTAGTGTCCGGCTTTAGCCGGACTCGCGCCGGACTCGAGCGGTCCGCCTGAAGGCGGACACCACGTACGATCCCAAACGGCGTTAGTTCAGCGCGAATACGAACATGAACGACGAGTTTTCCAGATTGTCGAACTTGACTGGGTGCAGGTGCCGGCCGCTGGTCTGCACCGCAAGATACTGCTTCGATCCCACCTGATACGTGACCGGCGCGCCTTTGAGCGGCGTGCCCAGGTTGAACCGCCACAATTGCTCGAGCGTGTCGTCGTTGTAGGCCACGATCCAGCCGTCCTGCATCGCCGTGAACAGGACACCGCCGGCCGTGTCGATGACGCCCGAACGGATCTCGATGTCGGTCGCGACCTTCGCGAGCACTTTGTGGTTTGCGGCGTCGAACGCGGTGACGGCGCCGTAATAGAGGTCGCTGCTGTACTTGCGCGGCTCACTCTTCTTCGGATCGACACCGCCATCTGGGCCGAGGATGCCGACCGCGGCACCGTTCTGCGAGAAGCACCCCTCGGTGCCGGCGCCGTAGGCGATCTGCTTCACCGGGTTGAACGACAGCGGCTGGTGCGCAATGCCGCCGTGCCACGTCGGGCAGGTGCGCTTCTGGCCGTCGCCGCGCAGCGCGCGCGCTTCCGGGTTGTACAGCTGGACGTCGAGCTTCGGGTTGTACTCGAACGGCTTTCCGGTCTTCTGGTCGATGCCCTTGGTCCAGTTCAGGTCGTTCACGTACTTCTCGGACCTGATGAACTTCCCGTTGGTCCGATCGATGGTGTAGTAGAAGCCGTTGCGCGCGTAGTGGCCGACCACCTTGCGGAGCACGCCATCGATCTTGATGTCGTAGAGCATGTGCACGCCGACCTCGTCGAAGTCCCATGAGTCGTTCGGCGTGTATTGGAAGTGCCAGGCGAGCTTGCCCGTGCGCACGTCCACGGCAATCACCGAGTTCGTGTACAGGTTGTCGCCGGGACGGAACTGCGGGTCGTAGATCGGGTACGGGTTGCCGGTGCCGACGATGTAGAGATGCGTCTCCGGATCGAAGGCGCCGGTCTGCCAGATGCCGCCGCCGCCGGTCTTCCAGGCGCTGTGATCATCCTTCCACGTTTCGCTGCCAGGGTCACCCGGCTTCGGCACGACGTAGAAGCGCCATTTCTCGTCGCCGGTCTTGACGTCGAGCCCGGCGATCCAGCCGCGGGTGCCGCCGTCGCCGGCGCCGTTCTGCACGATCACCACGCCGTCGGCGACGAGGGGCGCCGTGTAGAACTCCTCCTGGCCGCCGAACTCGTTGCGCGTCGCGACCCGCTTGTCCCAGACGATCTCGCCGTTGTCTCTGTTGATGGCGATGACACGGCCATCAGGCAGGTTCGCAATCACCCGGTCTTCCCAGAGGGCGATGCCACGGGTGCGCGGCTGGTTGCCGGCGTGCCGCACGGCGGCGTTGGCCGTCCACAGGAACTTGCCCTGGTCCGGTGCACTGGCGTCGATCTTGTAGACGGTGCCCCACCCGTCGGTGGTGTACATGACGCCGTTGTCGACGAGCGGATTGACCTCCGCTTCGGGACCGTTCTGCCCGACATCCTGCATGCCGCCGAGCGCCAGTGCCCAGGCCATGCGGAGGTTCTTGACGTTGTCCCTGTTGATCTGGGCGAGCTTCGAGTACCGCGTGTTGCCGTAGTCGCCGTTCATGAGCAGCCAGTTCTGCTGCTCGTTGGCGGCGTTGATGAGGCGATCCTGGCTCACCGTCATCTTGTAGCCCTGTCCCTGGCCCATCACGAGCGCCGTGCCCGTGATCACTCCGGCCACTGTCATCAGAATCCGCGTGTATGCGCGCATGTTGTCCTCTTCCGGGAAGTGCCGAAGTGCAATGACGGGCGCGATTATAGGTGATCAAGAGCTTCTGCTCTGCTGAGACGCGGAGGCTGTTCGAGACCGGGAGGCCGAAGCGCTTCAAAGCCATTCTGGCCGTGGCCACGCGTCAGCTGACGCAACTTGATGCCGCAACGACGCTGGGGTCAAATGGCGCGTGTGTTTTCGCTGGACCAACTCCGGGCCTGAGGACGTCGAGATTGCGGACTATCAGTGACGGGAACAAGACGTTGAAGATCGCGGTCTAGCCTAGCGCTCCTGCGGGTCGGCCTGCACCGTCCCCAGGCGCGGGTCCCTGGTCCCCGCGGCGCTGACACGTCGCCCTCCAGACGCTGATGGCTGACTTCACCAGTTGAACGCCGCGGCTGCCGTGGCCGAAGTGGCGGCAGTCAAGGCTGCGCGCAAGTCCGTCGCAAACCGTCGATCTCGGGTCGGGGCACGCCAGCGAGCGTCATGCGCCCGATCTGCGTCTCGATGTATGTCGTGTCCGTGCAACGCGCTTTTGACATCGGTGCGTTGGTGATTGTGGT
>CADEEX010000250.1 GCA_902826465.1 uncultured Acidobacteriota bacterium | reverse complement strand
CCACTGAACTCGTCGCGGTGCTCGAGCACGTCGCCAGTGTCTCTGGCGCTGTCGCCATCGCCCGCGATGCTCGTGGCGAGGAAACAGTGCTCGCCTCACTCGGCACAACTCCGTCGGGCAGCGGCATTCGCACCTTTCCCCTCGGTTCCGCCAGACAACGCACGATCGAGCTCCGCCTGACGCCACTCCCCGATCTCGAGTCGCAGGCGACCGTCAACGGCATCTCGCTGCTGCTCGGCACCGTCAACGAACTCGAGCGCGCCAGAGCCGAACGCGAAGAACGACTGACCCTCTGGCCCATCGAACAGCTGCCGCTCGAGGGCGACGACTCCATCATCCTCGGCGAGATGGAAAAGCTGATGGGTCAGGCCAGGCGTATCGCGCAGACCAACGTCGTCGTGCTCATTACCGGCGAGAGCGGCACCGGCAAGGAAGTGCTCGCCCGCGCGATTCACGGCTACTCGCCCCGTGCCCGCCGGCCGTTCGTGCCGTTCAACTGCACAGCGATCGCCCGCGACCTGGTCGAAAGCCAGCTGTTTGGACACCGCCGCGGCGCCTTCACCGGCGCCGATCGTGACACGCTTGGCCTGGTGCGGGCGGCCAAAGATGGCACCTTGTTCCTCGACGAAATCGGCGAGATGGCGTTCGACCTCCAGCCCAAACTGCTGCGCTTCCTCGAATCAGGCGAGGTCAATCCGCTCGGCGACTCCTCACCCTTCACCGTCGACGTCCGAATCGTGGCCGCCACCAACGCCGACCTCGAGACCCTCGTCGAACAGGGTAAGTTCCGGGAAGATCTCTTCTATCGACTGAATGTCGTCCGGCTCACCATTCCGCCGCTGCGCGAACGGCGCGATGAGATCCCGGCCTTGGTCCATCACTTTGTCGCCAAATCGTGCCTGGAGTTCGGTAAAGAACACGTCCGCGTCGCTGAAGAGACGATGGAGCAGCTGCTGCTGTTTTCATGGCCGGGCAACGTCAGGCAGTTGCAGAACGAGCTCCGGCGGATCGTCGCCCTCGCCGACAGTGAATCCGTGTTGCTGCCGGCAGTGCTGTCCAGCGCCATCCGTCAGGAAGCGCTCTTCGCTGGCAAGGGACGCACCGGCGGTGAATTGATCGTGCCCCTGACCAACAAGCTCGAGCCGACGCTGTCGCATATCGAACGCGAGATGATCAGGGCCGCCCTCACCGCGAATCACGGCAAGCTCGAGGCCACGGCCAAGGCGCTCGGGATCTCAAGGAAAGGGCTGTACCTGAAGCGCCAGCGCCTGGGCGTGTGAGGCATGGTTGCCCAACAGCTCCTCAATCGACGACGCCAGCACGCGTTGCGAGCCGCCCCTTGTCCGAATCGTCCGTAGCCGCCCCTCGCTGATTCGGTAATAGACCGTCCGCCGGGACACCCCGAGCCTCCGCGCGGCATCCATGATGAGCAATGAGGCCTCGGCCTCTCGAGCAGTCTGTCGCATCATGCCCGAGCACATCGCAGGAATGTTGCCAGCGCCACTCCCTCGACAAACACGTTGAATTCAGCGCAAATTCCGCTCTGCCCCGATCGTCCTACCCTGGAAATCCAGAACTAGGTTCCCGCCCGGGTAGTTAGTTCCCAACCGCAACACCGATAAAGTCTTTGACTTATCCCACTCGTATTGTTATTTTTGAATAGTCAAACTACATGAGCCGCACGAACCAGCCCGTGACTCCGACGAAAGGGTGGAGGGTCGGACCAACATCCGTCAGCCTTCCCGAAGTGCACGGCTCCATTGCCGTTCCGCAAGGCGCCGGGTTCTGGAAGAAACTGCTGGCATTCGCGGGGCCCGGCTACCTCGTCGCCGTTGGCTACATGGACCCGGGCAACTGGGCCACCGACCTGGCCGGAGGCGCCCGTTTCGGCTACACCCTGCTCAGCGTCATCATGATTTCCAACCTGATGGCGATTTTGCTGCAGGCGCTCGCCGCACGCCTGGGCATCGCCAGCGGACGCGATCTCGCGCAGGCCTGCCGCGACAGCTACTCCAAGCCCACCACCTTCTTGCTCTGGATCCTCTGCGAAATCGCCATCGCCGCCTGCGATCTGGCTGAGGTACTCGGCGCCGCCATCGCCCTGCAACTGCTGTTCGGCCTGCCGCTGATCTGGGGCGTCTGCCTTACCGCGCTCGACGTCCTCGTCGTCCTCTTCTTGCAGCACAAGGGATTCCGCTACGTTGAGGCCCTCGTCGTCGCCCTGATTCTCCTCATCGCCGGCTCATTCGCGATCGAGATCTGGCTGGCGCATCCACCCATCGGCGCGATTGCCTCCGGCTTCATCCCGCGCACCGAGATTCTCCGGAACCCGGAGATGCTCTACATCGCCATCGGCATCCTCGGGGCCACGGTAATGCCGCACAACCTCTACCTGCACTCGTCGATCGTGCAAACGCGCAAATATCGCGACACGTCCGAAGGGCGCCGCGAGGCCATTCGGTTCGCCACCATCGACTCCTCCGTGGCGCTGATGTCTGCGCTCTTCATCAACGCCGCCATTCTCATCATGGCGGCCGCCACCTTCCACGGCACCGCCTACGAGAGCGTCGCCGACATCGACGATGCCCACGCGCTGCTGTCACCGCTGCTGGGCACATCGCTCGCCAGTACGCTGTTTGCTGTGGCCCTGCTCTGCTCGGGCCAGAATGCGACACTCACCGGGACCCTGGCTGGCCAGATCGTCATGGAAGGGTTCATCAACCTGCGCATTCGCCCGTGGCTCAGGCGTTTGGTGACGCGACTCATCGCCATCATTCCGGCGGTAATCGTCATCCTGATCTACGGCGACGAAGGAAGCGGGCCGTTGCTGATCCTCAGCCAGGTCATTCTGAGTCTGCAGTTACCCTTTGCGGTGTTCCCGCTCGTCGCGTTCACGGGAGATCGACACAAGATGGGCGAGTTTGTCAGCCCGATCTGGATCAGGCTCCTCGCCTGGTCGGTGGCCATCGTCATCGGCGGACTGAATGTCTGGCTGCTATATCAGACCTTCACCAGCTTGTAGAATCACGGCATGTACCGCCGCATCCTGGTCGCCATCGAGCATTCTCCGGCCGACGACACGATCGTGACTCACGTCGCCTCGCTCGCGAAGCTGACCGGCGCTTCGCTCCTGCTCGTGCACGTCGCCGATGGTTTCGCCGCCCGACATTTCAACGACCTGAAGCTGCGGGAGTCCGAAGAGATGAAGCGCGACCTTGCCTACCTCGAGTCGCTTCAGCAGCAGCTCCGCACCCAGGGACTGACGGTCGACATCGAACTGGCCAAGGGCGATCCGGCCAACGAACTGGTCAGACTCGCGGGCGGAGGCGGCGTCGATCTGCTGGCGATGTCGACGCACGGACACCGCTTCGTGAAGGACGTGATTCTCGGTGCGACGGTGGACAAGGTCCGACACCTGGTCAAGATCCCGGTGTTGCTGCTCCGCGCACAGTAGCGGTCAGGGGCCGCCGATCGTCAGTTCACACGAGCGGACGTCCCTTCAGACGCTCGAGCACCCGCAGCGGAGACGCGGTCTCGTCCTTCATCGCCTTGACCGGCAGGAGGAACGTCTGTTCGAGCTGATACTGCCCCGCCATGGCCGCATGACCCACCTGGTCGGTGAAGGTCATCCACGTGCTGCCGGAAGGAAAGTCGAACGACTCCTGTTCCGTGCTGGCCTGAAACGCCGCGTCCTCTTTCATCCGGTCGTGTAACTGCAGCATCAGCGCGTCGTACGGCGTTCGGCGTGACTTGGTCACGCGCAACGCGGCCAACACCAGCGCACTGCCAGGAAACGGCAACTTCAGTGAAGGCTCGAAACGCCGCGCGACATCGAGAAACTCACCGCCGACGCGCCAGGCGCGTGGCGCGCCCGCAGGGTTGACATTGGCAAACACGCGAAGGATACGACGTCCCTGCACCGGTGAGGCGGGAAACGCGTCGACGTGCAGACGACTGTCGTCCTTGCGCCACGAGCTGTGCCGACCGGCAATCTGCGCGGGCCGGAAGCTGGCGCGGGCCCGCTGCATGTGCGGGCCGTAGCCAGGAAGCACCTCGCGCACCAGCCCCTGGGCGGCGTCGCTGAAGCGCGTCAACAGCGTCCGCAGACGGTCGAGCGAGGGACCTTCGAGCGTGGTCCCTCCAACCCGACCGGTCGCGGGATCGAAGCTGGTGTTCTTGCTTGAAGACAGGATGGCGGGCGAGAAGATCTCGTCCTCATCCTGGTTGACGACAAACGGAAGATGCGGGAAGAACAGGACCGCGCCGCGTTCGAGCGACGCCGTCGCCGACCGGGCAGCCTCTGCGTCGGTGCCGGTCCACGAGCTGCGGGAGAGAGAAAGGACGCGGCTCAAACGATCTCTTCTTCTTCGTCCCCCCACGGCGACGGTTGAGGTCCTGGCTTGATGCCGGCGATATCGGGATCTTCCTCTCCCTCCTGCCGAGGACTGGACGACTTGGTGGCCTTGGCGCTCGCGCGCCGTTCGTCCTTCATCTTGCGCTTTTCCTGCCGGGCACGTTCCTTCGCGCGCTTCTCGAGGGTCGGTCGGGTTCGATTTGCCACTCTCGGCCTCCTGCCGTCGTTCGTTCGCTATTCCCTGTAACTTTATCACTCCGCTCGGCAGTCGTCCGAACCTTGACAGTACGAGCGCGGTCAGGTCTCGGGCGGAGCCGCGGGGCCGCTGTAGAATGCGACGGGCCGTTGAGCCTGGAGGTGGTCATGTCGCTCGTTCGCACCGTTGCTGTCGCTGCCGTCGCCGCCCTGCTGACGGTTCCCCTGGCTGGCCAGCAGCCACAGGTGACGGCCGCCCAGGTCGATCGCTGGATGACCGAGCTCTCGAACTGGGGTCGATGGGGCACCGACGATCAGAAAGGGACGCTCAACCTGATCACGGCTGAGAAGAGCCGGAGCGCCCTCCGTCTGGTCAAGGACGGCGTGCCAGTCTCCCTCGCCCACACCATCGACAAGGAACAGGCCCCCGACAGCCCGCGTCCACTCGGCCAGCAGATGACCCTCGACGCGGCCGGGCACGCGATGGACCTGTATTCGATCTGGTATCACGGGTCGGTCATCACCCATATCGACGCGCTCTGCCATTACTCCTTCGAGGGCAAGATCTACAACGGCTTCTCGCGCGCGCGGATCGCCCAGGGCCCGGGCTGCGTCGAAAACGGTGTCGAGCAGCAGAAGAACGGCTACATGACGCGCGGCATCCTGGTTGATTTGCCGCTTCTGAAGAAGGTGCCGTATCTCAAGCCCGGCACTGCCGTCTACCCCTCGGACCTCGAAGCCTGGGAACGGTTTGCGGGCGTCACCATCGGCACCGGCGACGCGGTGTTTCTACGCACGGGACGCTGGGCCAGGCGCAGCGCCGAAGGCGCCTGGAACGTCGCACGCGAGTCGGCCGGGTTTCACGCGTCGGTGCTGCCATGGTTAAAGCGTCGCAATGTGGCGCTGCTCGGCAACGACGCCGTGAACGACGTCCAGCCGTCGGGGATCGAGGGCAGCCCGCGCCCCATCCATCAAGTGGCCATCGTCGCGCTGGGCTTGCCACTCATCGACGTGATGGATCTCGAAGCAGTCGCGAAGGAGGCGGAGACGCGCAAGCGATGGGAGTTTCTGCTCACGGTCGCCCCTGTGCCGGTCCTCGGCGGCACGGGATTTCCGATCAATCCCATCGCGACGTTCTAGCGCGTGCCTGCCGTGTCACGTCGAGTCTCCTCGGTCCGCACCTCGGCAACGCTGAGCGCCATCGTCGTTGTTTCGCTGGCCATCGCCGCGGCACAGGCACCCGCGCCCTCGTTCCCGGTCGTCGAAAAATCGATTCCCGAACTCCAGCAGGCGCTGAAATCTGGCGCCGTGACGTCTGTTCAACTGGTCGATGCCTACTTCGAACGTATTCGCCGCTACGACAAGACCGGTCCTGCTATCAACGCCTTCATCACGCTGAACGCCGACGCCAGAGACACAGCAGCGGCACTCGATGCGGAGCGGCGTGAGAAGGGTGCGCGCGGCATCCTCCACGGTATTCCCATCGTGGTGAAGGACAACTACGCCACCGCCGGGATGCCGACCACCGCCGGATCGAAAGCGCTCGCGGGATTCCAGACCAACCGTGACGCATTCGTGGTGCGACGCCTGCGCGATGCCGGAGCGATCGTCCTCGGCAAGACCAATCTTCACGAACTCGCCTACGGCATCACCACGATCAGCTCGCAGGGCGGCCAGACCAGGAATCCATACGACCTGGCACGCACGCCGGGCGGATCGAGTGGTGGAACCGGCGCGGCGGTGACCGCGAGCTTCGCGGCGGCGGGCCTGGGCACCGATACCTGCGGCTCGGTGCGCATTCCGTCCGCCAACAACAACCTGTTCGGCCTGCGTGGCACGCTGGGTCTGTCGAGCCGAGACGGCATCGTGCCGCTGTCGATGTCGCAGGACATCGGCGGCCCACTCGCGCGCAGCGTCACAGACCTGGCGATCATGCTGGACGCCACGGTCGGCCCCGACCCGGCGGACCCGATGACGGCCGACAGCGCGCCGCACATCCCCCGCACCTACCTGGGGGCGATCGG
>CADEEX010000249.1 GCA_902826465.1 uncultured Acidobacteriota bacterium | reverse complement strand
TCGCCCCAGAGTGTTTCGACGTCGACGCCGGTTTCCTCGCGAATGCGTGCGGCGGTGGCCATGGCCCACGGTGCGTGAATGCGTCCGCCACGCGGCGACAGCACGCAGATGCGCCAGTCGCCCAGTTCGTCGCGGACCCGCTCGATGAGAATCGTCCCGGCGTCTGGCAGGGCGCGGGTCGCCGCCATCTGGTCGCGGAGATACTGCAGCAGGTTCTCGGCGGCGCGCGCATCGAGGTCGTGATGGCGCGTCAGCCTGTCGATTGCGGCGGCTGGGGGCAGCCGCATGAGATCGCGCATCAGTGTGCCGATGGCAAGACCGAGTTCAAGCGGGCGCCCGGCGCGATCGCCTTTCCAGAACGGCATCTTGCCCGGCTCTCCAGGCGCAGGCGACACCAGCACACGGTCGTGCGTGATGTCTTCGATGCGCCACGACGAGGCGCCGAGCACGAAGGTGTCGCCAGGGGAGCTCTCGAACACCATTTCTTCGTCGAGTTCGCCGACGCGGGCGGCGCCCGGTCCAGCGCCGATCAGAAACACCCCGTACAGTCCGCGGTCGGGAATCGTCCCGCCGTTGGCAATGGCCACGCGCTTGGCGCCCTCGCGCGCGACGGCGGTGCCCTTGACGCGATCCCACGTGACGCGGGGCCGCAGTTCGGCGAACTCGTCCGACGGGTAGCGGCCCGACAGCATGTCGAGCACGCCCTCGAACGTGCCGCGGCTCAACTCGGCAAACGGCGCCGCCGTGCGAATGGTGGCGAAGAGGTCGTCGACCGGCCAGGTCTCCATTGCCGTCATCGCGACGACCTGTTGCGCGACGATGTCGAGCGGGTTGCGGGGATAGCGTGTCGCCTCGACCGCACCCTCGTGCATGGCGCGCGCGACGGCCGCGCAGGCGACCAGGTCGCCGCGGAACTTCGGGAAGATGATCCCTTCGCTGACGGCGTCGATCTGATGGCCGCTGCGACCGATGCGTTGCAGTCCGCTGGCCACTGTCGGCGGCGCCTCGATCTGCACCACCAGGTCGATTGCGCCCATGTCGATCCCCAGTTCGAGGGATGACGTCGCCACGAGCGCGCGCAGCGTGCCCGCTTTCAGCCGGTCTTCGATGTCGGCGCGCTGTTCCCGAGCAATCGAGCCGTGGTGCGAGCGCACCAGTGTTTCGCCCGCCAGTTCGTTGATCGCGCCTGCGATCCGCTCGGAGAGACGACGGCTGTTGACGAAGATCAGCGTCGAGCGATGTGACCGGATCAGTTCGAGCAGCCGCGGGTGAATGGCGCTCCAGATCGACGGCCGCGCCGCGCCAGCCGACGCCGGTCCGCTCGGAATGTCGCCCCTCGACTCCGCCTGGGGCGACCCGTCGCCATTCGACGTGGCGTCAGCGGTGGTCAGCCGCGCCATGTCCTCCACGGGCACTTCGATTCTCAGCGTGAGCTTTTTCTTCCTGCCAGCGTCGATGACCGTCACCGGCCGATAGGCGATGACGCCGCTCGGCGCCGTAAATTCGCTGCCGATGTCGGCGGCGGATTCGGAACCGGCAGAGGTGTTGGGCTTCAGGCTTTGGGCGCTCGTGAGTCCTGAGCCACTCCGTGGTGCCGCGCCGCCCAGAAACCGCGCGACCTCGTCGAGCGGGCGCTGGGTGGCCGAGAGTCCGATGCGTTGTGGCGGCGTGTCGCAGCGGGCGGCAAGGCGCTCAATCGACAAGGCCAGGTGTGCGCCCCGCTTGGTCGGGACGAGCGCGTGGATTTCGTCGATGATGATCGTGTCGACGCCTCGCAGGGCCTCGCGTGCGTTTGACGTCAGCAGCAGGTAGAGCGATTCCGGTGTCGTGATGAGGATGTCCGCAGGGGCGCGCTGAAAACGTGCGCGTTCAGCGGCCGGCGTGTCACCGGTGCGGATGGCGATCGTGGGCGACCGGTAGCGATCACCACGGCCTTCGGCGACCCTGGCAATGCCGGCCAAAGGGGCGCGCAGATTGCGTTCGACGTCGACCGCGAGCGCCTTGAGCGGCGAGATGTAGACGACGCGGCACTGACGCGCTGGGTCTGGCGGTGCCGAAAACATCAGGCGATCGAGGCACCAGAGGAAGGCCGTGAGGGTTTTGCCGCTGCCGGTCGGCGCCAGGATCAGCGTCGATTCGCCTCGCGCGATGGCGGGCCAGCCAAGCACTTGCGGGAGCGTCGCGTCGGTGAACGACGAGGTGAACCACCCGCGGACCGCAGGATGAAATGGCGCCAGCGGATCCGAATTCACACGAGCGCACACCAAGGCATCTTATAATGGCAACCCACTTGATTCTGATGGAGCCACGCATTCATGGGTGACGCCGGTGAAGGTCTAATCGACGCAGATGCACGTATTCAGGAGCGGATGGAAGAGCTCGAACGCGAGCGCACCAGATCGCGCAGCGGCAAGATCAGCAATGCCGACCCCGAAGAGATACGAGCGCTCGAGTCGCTGCGGCTCGCCAAACTCGAACTCGAAAGCCAGCTGGCGGCCACCTCGCACGAACGCCGACGTACTCAGATCGGTCAGGCCATCGAGGAAGTCACCCGCCGCATGAAAGCCGTGAAGCTGTGAGTGCCGGACGATAGCCCGGTCGTCCGGTATCACGACGGCACCAAGCATCACTTCAATCACTTCGCCCGTTCGCTCGGCTATCTCGACTGGGCGTCGCAGCCGCGCCCCTTTCGTCACTACGAAGGGGCGCCGCGGCTTCCGCTATTTCCCGCGCCTGACACCACGGCCTATGCGGGCGACCCGACGCCCACGCGGTATCAGCAGCTCTTCAACGATGGGATTCAGCCCGCGTCGCTGAGCGCCGCGCTCATCGGCGATCTGCTCCGGCACTCGCTCGGGCTGTCGGCCTGGAAACAGGCCGGCGCGTCGCGATGGGCGCTGCGTGTCAACCCGTCGAGCGGAAATCTCCATCCGACCGAGGCCTACATCGCCTGTCCCGCGCTGCCATCGATCGGCGAGTGTCCGGCCATGTATCACTACGCGCCCGACGCCCACGTGCTGGAGCGGCGCGTGGTGCTGGAAGACCGCGCCTGGCGCGAGGTCAGCGATGGGCGCGACCTTCTTCTGGTGGCGCTGACGTCGATTCATTGGCGCGAAGCCTGGAAGTACGGCGAACGCGCCTTTCGCTATTGCCAGCACGACCTGGGACACGCCATCGGGACGCTGACCATGGCCGCGCGCATGGTCGGCTGGCACTGTGGCCTGCTGCCCGGATGGTCGCACGCGCAGATTGCGGCGCTGACGGGGACAGACCGTGACGTCGACTTCTTCGAAGCGGAGCGGGAGGAACCTGCCTGCGTGCTGGCGCTGACGCCTCGCGGCGCCAACATCCCCGATGGCGCGCGCTCTGGCGAGGCCCTCGCCGGCACGCTCGCGTCTGGGGCCTGGACCGGACGGGCGAGTCAGTTGAGTGAGCATCACGTCGAGTGGAGCGTCATCGACGAGGTGGCGGTAGCCACGCGCGCGGTGCCCTACGACATCCGAGCCGGGGAACCGGTGGGTGTGTCCGCTGCCTCAGTCGACGCGGAGGCGCACGGCGACGGCCCCGATGCCCGCGCCCTTGCCGTGCGGCGCCGGAGTGGTGTCGCCTTCGACGGCTACTCGTCGCTCGAAGCGAGCGTCTTCTTCAGCATGCTGTTTCGCCTCATGCCCGAGACAGGTGTTCCCTGGAACACCCTGTGGTGGCCACCGGCGATACATCTGCTGCTGTTCGTGCATCGGGTCACCGGCCTCGAGCCTGGCCTCTATCTCTTGCCCCGCTCGGTTGCCGGTGGAGAAAGGCTCAGCCAGGCCATCGGCCGCGACTATCGTCCGGAGGCCGTTCACGACCGCCTTCCTCTGGTACGCCTTGGTCGGGGCGACTGCCGCTCGCTCGCTCGACGGCTGAGCTGCGACCAGGACATTGCCGCGGATGGCTTCTTCGCGCTCGGAATGATCGCGGAGTTCGACGCGTCTCTTTCCGCGCGAGGTCACAGTGCCTACCGTCAGCTGTTCTGGGAGAGTGGTCTTGTTGGGCAGATGCTCTACCTTGAAGCTGAGGCGGCTGGAGTGAGCGGCACCGGCATCGGCTGTTTCTACGACGATGCGGTACATGACGTGCTCGGCCTCAAGGACCACGCGTTTCAGAGCCTCTATCACTTCACGGTGGGCAGCGCAGTCGAGGATCGTCGCCTGACAACATCGCCGGGCTACATCTGGGAACCCCTGAACCCTGAACCCCTGAACCGCTGAACCGCTGTCGGTGTAGACTCCCGCCACGCCGGGTTCCCGGCGTGCGCGCGTTACGAAACGACGGTTCTTGTGTGGACGGATGCCGTTTCAATCCGTTAGCATTAGAGCCGAGCTTGAGAAATCGTTCACAAGCTCCGCGCAGACGCATTCATCTCACCTATGCAGGGCTGGCTGTCCATCTTCATCATGCTCATCGTGGGCCTCGCCTTCGGCGGGATCATGGTGGGCCTCGGCGTGCTACTCGGCCCGAGCAAGCCGTCACCCGAGAAGAGCGCGCCGTATGAATGCGGCATGCCCGCGGTGGGCGATGCGCGCGAGCGCCAGTCGGTCAAGTTCTACCTGGTTGCGATGATCTTCCTGTTGTTCGACATCGAAGTGGCCTTCCTCTATCCGTGGGCGATGGCGCTTCGTGACCTCGGATGGCCAGGATTCGTCCAGGTGGTCCTGTTCATGGGGCTGCTGCTCACCGGCTACATCTACGTCTGGCGGAAGGGTGCCCTCGACTGGGGCGCGGACAAGTAGTTATGGGCATTGAAGAATACGAAATCCCCGTCCTGACCACGACGCTTGAAAAGGCGGTGCAGTGGGCACGCCGCTCGGCGATCTGGCCGGTCACCTTCGGGCTCGCCTGCTGCGCGATCGAGATGATGGCGATGAGCTGTGGGCGCTACGACATCGCGCGCTTTGGCGCCGAAGTGTTCCGCGGCAGTCCACGCCAGTCCGACCTGATGATTGTGGCGGGCCGGCTGTCGCGCAAGATGGCGCCGGCGCTCCGCCGCATCTACGACCAGATGCCGGAGCCGAAGTGGGTGATTTCGATGGGCGCCTGCGCCTCGATCGGCGGCGTGTTCGACAACTACGCCATCGTCCAGGGCGTCGATCAGGTGGTGCCGGTCGATGTCTACGTGCCCGGCTGCCCGCCGCGTCCCGAGGCGGTCATCTACGGCATCGTCCAGCTGCAGCGGAAGATCGATCAGACGCCGATGGCCGCCTACAGGAAGAAGCTCGCCTGATGGAGTCGACGGCGCTCGTCGCCCACCTGCAAACGGTTCTGCCCGAGGCGCAGATCGAAAGTGCGCCCGGCGGCGATATCCAGACCACGGTCTACGCGTCGCCCGACACGCTGCACGCCACGCTGAAGGCGCTGCGCGAACGTCCTGAGCTGCGCTTTGCATTTCTTGCGGAATTGACGGCCACCGACTACTGGCCGCGCGAGCCGCGCTTCGAACTCGTCTACATCCTGGTATCGATTGAGCACCGTCTGCGCCTGCGCCTGAAGGTGCGGCTGCCGAATCACGACCCGCACGTGGCGACGTCGAGCGATATCTGGCCAGCGGCGAACTGGCTCGAACGCGAAGTGTGGGACCTGTTTGGCATTGCGTTCGACGGTCATCCCGATCCGCGGCGGTTGCTGATGCCGGAAGACTGGGAAGGCCACCCGCTGCGCAAGGACTCGCCGGTGCAGATCCAGATGAAGCCGAACGCGAGCGAGGCACTGCAGGTCACGGAAGACGAATTCCGGGCCAACATCATGAAGGATCGGCTTGTCCGATCATGACGTGTTCGACGCCGCCTTCGCGGATACCGTCGCGCTCCATCAACGGGTGGCGGCCGAAGGGCGCGAGGCGATCGAGCGCGCGGCACGCGTCATCGTCGAGGCGCTGAGGCGAGGCGGCAAGGTGCTGGTGTTCGGCAACGGTGGCAGCGCGGCGGACGCGCAGCACATGGCGGCCGAACTGGTGGGACGGTTTCAGCGCGAGCGTGCCGGCATGGCGGCGGTGGCGCTCACGACCGACACCAGCGTGTTGACGAGCGTGGCGAACGACTACGGGTTCGAGCGCGTGTTTGCGCGACAGGTGGAAGCGCTCGGGCGGCCGGGCGATGTGGTGTTCGGGATCAGTACGAGCGGTGGTTCGCCGAACGTCATTGCGGCGCTGACCATAGCCCGCGATGCCGGGATTGAGACGATTGCGCTGACCGGCTCGGACGGCGGCGCGGCCGGGCGGAACGTCGACGTGCACATCAACGTGCCGTCCGCGTCGACGCCCCGGGTCCAGGAAGTGCACCGCACGCTGCTGCATGTGTTGTGCGATTTGGTGGAGAGAGCCTTCGTTGCCTGAACTGCGCTCCGAAACGATGACCGTCAACATGGGGCCTCAGCACCCCAGTACGCACGGCGTGCTGCGGCTGGTGCTGGAGCTCGATGGCGAGACCGTCCGCTCCTGCGCCCCGACGATCGGGTTCCTCCATACCGGCATCGAAAAGACCGCCGAACAGAAGAAGTGGCAGCAGGTGATCCCGCTGGTCGAGCGCATGGACTACCTG
>CADEEX010000248.1 GCA_902826465.1 uncultured Acidobacteriota bacterium | reverse complement strand
CCCGTTGGCGCCGGTAGCGCCGCGACCAGCAATCCGTGATAGCGGCGCGTGACGACACCCGAAAGGGTGCCTGATGCGTAGCCACCGAGGCCGTTGGTGACGATCCACTCACGCGTCGTGTAGCGCGAGTGATCGGCCACGGGATGACTGATCCGTCGCATGGGTGACGTCATGAGCGGCGCGGATGGAGCACCACAGCGGCGTTCCCGGGAATCTGCCAGTTGTCGTCCGTATCGAGTGCCGCCGTCCCCTGGCCTCCGTAGCGAGGGTCCTCACTCGACCAGAGAATCTGCCATGTGGCGTCCTCAGGCGGAGCCAACAGCGGCTCCGGTGCGGGGCTGAGCCTCAGATCGATGCCAAGATTGACGATGACCAGCCGATCGTCGGCATCCGTGTCGCCCGACCAGCGCAGCAGGAATGCGTGGGCAGACAGGACCGCGCCGTCAAACGGACGGTCCGCGCCATGACGCAGGACCGGATCGTCGCGGCGAAGCCGCAGCAGGTCTCGATGCAGGTTGATCAGTTCGGCGGAGCCACGCGGGGCGTGGGCGGTGGCCCGGCATTGCTCGAACGCGTTGCCGTTTGGGACGGGGAGCTCTTCAACGAGATTCCGCGTCGCCGCACTGCGAAACTGGCTCATGAACTCGGCCCGGCCGCGACGCACCGCTTCGCCGAGCGCCTCGCGATGGTCAGCAAAGTACAGGAACGGTCGATCGTCGCCACGCTCCTGCCCCTGAAAGAACATCGGTGTCCCTGGCGACAACAGCCACAGCGCCGTCATGGCCCGGTAGGCCGCCGGATTAGACTGCTGAAACAGCCGGGCTCCGCGCCCTCCCGGTGCGTTGGCCACCTGATCGTGATTCTCGAGAAACGTGATGAAACGTCGTGGTGAGAGCGACCGCGTGCGCTGCCCGCGGCGCTGCTTCTGCCACGAGTATCGCTGTCCCTGATAGAGAAACCCGTACTTTGCCGCCGAGATGAACTCCTGCGGCGACCCCGCGTAGTCGGTGTAATACGCCTCTCGCCGGCCGGTGAGCGCGACGACGGCGGTGTGATGGAAGTCGTCGTTCCACAGGGCATCCAGCCCACAGCCACCGTCCGCTTCGGGGTGCAGGAGCCGCGAATCCTGTGGTTCGTTCTCGCCGACCACCACGATCGAACGATCACCGGCCGCCGCTCGAGCCGCTGCCGTGATCTCGGCCACGAGGTAGCGGGACGAGGCGTCGAAGATCTGCTGAGTGGCGTCGAGCCGCAACCCATCCATGTGGAACTCGCGAATCCAGTACGCCGCGTTCGCAGTCATCAGTTCCCTGACGCTGCCTGCGTCGTCATCGAAGTTCAGGGGATCTCCCCATTCGTTTTCATACCGCGACGAGAAGTACCGGTGCGAAAAGCGGCCGATGTAGTTCCCGCTTGGCCCGAAGTGGTTGTAGACGACATCGAGGATGACGCCGAGACGAAGCCGATGCGCGGTGTCGACGAAGAACCGAAGATCGTCAGGCGTGCCGTAGAGGCGGGTCGGCGCGAACAGATTCACGCCGTCGTAGCCCCAGCCATAGCGCCCGGCAAAATCTGCAACCGGCATCATTTCAATACAGGTGATCCCGATGTCTGCGAGTTCTGCGAGCCGGCTCGCCGCGGCCCGCCAGCTGCCCTCGGCCGTAAACGTACCGACGTGCATCTCATAGATCACTTGGTGTGCGAGTGTGATCCCCGTCCATCCGCTATCGGTCCAGCCGAAGCTCTCGGGATCGACCACCTGCGATGGCCCCTCGGGCCCCTGTGGCTGACAACGCGACGCCGGATCCGGCAAGCCGTCGTGGTCGTCGTCGACGCGGTAGCGATAGAGCGTGCCAGCGACCGCGCCTTGCACTCGCCCCGAGAAGTAGCCCTCGTCGTCGCGGACGAGCGGATGTTCGTTGCCGATACGGCCGTCCGCGTCGTAGATCACGACGCTGGCGCCGGCATGATCGGGCGCCCAGACACGAAAATGTGTCGCGTCGACTCGGTCGAACTCCGCGCCCACAGGCAGGCGACGTCTGAATGCACGCGGCTCATGGATGGCTGGCACGGTTGGGCCGGAGCACAAGTCGTGCCGGCCATGGCCCTGGGCGGAACGCCCCTTGCTCACCTCTGGCGTATGCGCCGCCAACACGACCCGATCAGTTCGTATCGATTGCAGTTTAGCGCGCGCTTCCGATTCGAAGACGCCACGGCGCTCGTGCCCTACCTCGACGCCCTGGGCATCACGGATTGCTACACGTCGCCGCTCCTGAAATCGGTCACTGGCAGCGAACACGGTTACGACATCTCTGACCATGCATCGCTCAATCCCGCGCTCGGAACAGACGACGAGTTCATCGCGCTGGCGACGGCGCTCCGATCACGGGCCATGGGGCTGATCCTCGACTTCGTGCCCAACCATATGGGACTCGACGAGCGTTCGAATCAGTGGTGGCGTGACGTGCTGACCCACGGTCCCGATTCGGCCTTCGCCGGCTACTTCGACATCGACTGGACGGCGACCGATGATCATCCGCGAGGGCGCGTCCTGCTGCCGATTCTCGAAGACGGCTATGGCGACGTGCTCCAGCGCGGCGAGATCAGGGTGATCGACGAGGACGGCGTTCCCGTCGTCAGCTACTACGACCGTCGGCTGCCGATTGCGCCGGGCACGCTCGACGGCCTGGCCGATGCGGCCACCGCGCTGAACGGCCAGCCTGGCGATTCCGCCAGCTGGGATCGCCTCCACGATCTGCTCGAGCGGCAGTGGTATCGCCTCGCCCACTGGAAGACGTCGTTTGACGAGATCAACTATCGCCGCTTCTTCGACATCAACCAGCTTGGCGGCCTCCGCATGGAACTGCCCGAAGTCTTCGCCGCGACCCATCAGAAAGTCTTCGAACTCATTGAGCGCGGGCACATGACTGGCCTGCGCCTTGACCATCCTGACGGGTTGCTCGATCCAGGGGCGTACTTCGACCGCTTGCACGAGGCGATCGCCGCTATTCCCGCCGAATCAGGCGGCCAGTCTCCGTCCTTTCACGTCGTGGCAGAGAAGATCCTCGCCCACGGGGAGCGGTTGCCCGACACCTGGCCGATTGCCGGCACCACCGGCTACGGCTTCCTCAACGCGCTCAACGGCCTGTTCGTCGCGACCGGAAACGAGAAGGCCATGCGGCAGCTGTATGCGGGTGCGACCGGCCGGCGCGAAACGTTCGCCGAGACGTCGTATCGCAGCCGGCGGCTCGTCGCCCGGAGTTCGATGGCCAGCGAGTTGTCAGTGCTCACACACTGCCTGAAACGTCTCGCCGAAGCCGACCGCCGGACGCGCGATTTCACCGCCACCGCCCTGAGTCGGGCGATCGCTGAAATGGTGGCGTGCATGCCGGTGTACCGCACCTACATTTCAGACACCGGCTTCTCGGCCAGCGACCGCGAGACGATTGACCTCGCCATCGACCGCGCCAGACGATGCAATCCGGTCATGGCGCCGGCGGTGTTCATGTTTCTACGGCAGGTCCTGCTCGCTGAGGGCGGCGATGCGGCGGCGCTCCACACCAAGCGGCAGTTCGCGATGAAGTTTCAGCAGTTCAGCGCGCCGATTCAGGCCAAGGGGATCGAAGATACGGCGTTCTACCGCCACAACGCACTGATTTCGCTCAACGAGGTCGGCGGTGATCCGACCTGCTTCGGCACGCACATCGATGAGTTTCATGCCGGCAATGTGGTCAGGCTCGAACAGTGGTCGCGGGAGATGACGACGAGCGCGACGCACGACACCAAGCGCGGCGAGGACGCACGGGCGCGGCTCAACGTGCTCTCGGAAATGCCGCTCGAATGGCGACGCGCCGTCATGCAGTGGCGCCGGATCAACGCGGTCCGGCGGACGGCCGTCGATCGCGAGTCAGCTCCTGACGCGAACGACGAGTACCTGTTCTATCAGGCGTTGACCGGATCGTGGCCGCCAGAGGCGCTCGACGCGCCGCTTCTGACCGGAGCGCCCGACGACTTCGTCGACCGGCTCAAGGCCTTCATGCTGAAGGCCATTCGCGAGGCCAAGACGCACACCAGCTGGCTGAATCAGAATCGCGCCTACGAAGATGCGGTCGCCCATTTTGTCGAGACCACGCTGAGAGGGAGCACGGCGGACCGATTTCTCAAGAGCTGTGTCCCCTTCGTGCGCGAGGTCGCCCGGGCCGGAATGGTCAACTCGCTGGCGCAGGTCGTGCTGAAAGTGGCGTCACCGGGGGTACCGGATTTCTATCAAGGCACCGAGCTCTGGCAGTGCGACTTCGCTGATCCGGACAACAGGCGGCCGGTTGATTTCGCACGTCGGGTGGAGATGCTCGCTGCCATGCGGCCGTGGCTGGAGCACGCCGGCGCGGATGCCACACGCGTTGTCGACGGCGATCGCCAGACGTCGTACGTCACCGATCTCCTTGCCCACTGGCCAGACGGCAGAATCAAGATGTTCGTGACCGCCTCGGCGCTGCGGCTGCGCCGCGCCTGGGCGCCCCTGTTGACCGACGGTGCCTATCTGCCGCTGGCCGCCGCAGGTCCTGGGCGTGACCATGTCGTGGGGTGCGCGCGACAACTGGACGATCGTGTCGTGGTGGCGGTGGCGCCCAGACTCTCGACCACACTTCGCCAGTCCGCCAACGAGCGCCACCTGGGAGACACCTGGGCAGGCACCGCGATCGTCATGCCTGCACGGCCGGCCAATGGCAGATGGCGGAACGTGTTCACGAATGAGCGCTACGTCGCCGACGGCACGCTCGAGGCCAGCGTCCTGTTCCGCCACTGCCCTGTGGCGCTGCTCGTGACGTCGGCGTGAGCCGCGACCACGACCTTCATTCAGGCGACTGCTAGACGCGAGGGGGATCGGTTTCGCGCTCGAAGTGACGATGCCTGGCAATTGCCGCGATGAAGGCCGACGCGATGTCGTCGTCGTCGCTCTCCGGGAGCAGCAGACCGGGATCGGCCTCCCCCGACTCCAGCCGCTCCGGAATGCCGGCGGCTTCGAGCAGGTCGACCGCGGCGCCGAGTGCGAGCATCGGCTTGCAGTGGCGATA
Organism: uncultured Acidobacteriota bacterium; assembly: GCA_902826465.1. GTDB lineage: Bacteria > Acidobacteriota > Vicinamibacteria > Vicinamibacterales > CAVVIG01 > CADEEX01. The sequence continues at coordinate 1,508 of CADEEX010000248.1, read as the reverse complement.
CTGATCCTTCACGAACTCCAGGGCCCGGCCATCAGCCGCGAGCTCGGCAATCGCCGCCGCGCCACCCGGGATCACGACCGCGTCCCAGAGCACCGACGGCATCGCTTCCACCGTCGTGTCGACCTGGCGCTCGCCGCTCGTGAGCGCGACAGCGCCCAGGCGCGCGCCGACAAATCGTGGCACCGCGCCCATGGCGAGCAATCGCTCTGCAAGCGCCTCGAGCGGCTCTCCCTCGGCGCCGTCGGCCACCAGAATGGCCACTCGACGAGCCTTGATGCCGCCGTCGCCAGGACGGGCCGTCAGCGACAACGACGGCGCGTCGTTCACTTCCGGTGTGACATCGTTATCAAGCACCGTCGGCATTGGCGCCGGCATGGTCCGAATGCCGAGGCCTGCGGCAATCGATTCCGCAAAGTCCCGGTCAACGTTCATCAGACCGGAGACCATCCGCTCACGCACGGCCGGCGTCTGCACGCGTGACAGCTCGAAGCGGAACGCATTGACGATGTGGGCACGCTCGGTCGCGGTCTGACTGTTCAGGAACAGCCGCGCCTGTGCATAGTGCTCGGCAAACTTCTCAGGCTTGCCCCGCAGCTTGCTGGCTGCGGGCTCCATCTTCTCGGCGAATGAGACGAAGCCGGCCGCGCCGGCCTGGAACGGGCAGCCGCCGGCGAGCGAATTCGGCTCGTAGGCGACGCGTCCGCGGTTGATCGCCTGACGATGCATGCCGTCGCGCTGATTGTTGTGCACCTGGGCCACGGGCGCATTGATCGGAATCTCGTGAAAATTCGGTCCACCGAGGCGCGAGATCTGCGTATCCACGTAGGAATGAATACGGCCAGCAAGCAGCGGGTCGTTCGAAAAGTCGATGCCAGGCACCACGTGGGCGGTGCAGAAGGCCACCTGTTCGGTCTCGGCGAAGAAATTGTCGGGATTGCGGTTGAGGACCAGTCGTCCCACCGGCACCAGCGGAATCAGCTCTTCCGGAATGAGCTTGGTCGCGTCGAGGATATCGAAGCTGAATGCTTCGGCCTGCGCTTCGGTGAAGATCTGCAGTCCCAGCTCCCACTCCGGGAAGGCGCCGGCTTCGATCGCTTCCCAGAGGTCGCGTCGATGGAAGTCAGGATCTGCGCCGGAGATCTTCACCGCCTCGTCCCACACGAGGGAGTGTGTCCCCGCGACCGGATTCCAGTGGAACTTCACGAAAACCGAGTCTCCGGCCTCGTTGACGAGGCGGAAGCTATGCACGCCAAAGCCCTGCATCGTGCGATAGCTCCGGGGAATCGCCCGGTCAGACATCGCCCACATCAGCATGTGGGTAATCTCGGGCATCAACGACGCGAAGTCCCAGAACGTGTCGTGCGCGGTGCCCGCCTGCGGCATGGCAAAATGCGGCTCCGGCTTGGCGGCATGCACGAGGTCCGGAAACTTCATCGCGTCCTGGATGAAGAAGACCGGGATGTTGTTGCCCACCAGATCCCAGTTGCCTTCGTCGGTGTAGAACTTGA
>CADEEX010000247.1 GCA_902826465.1 uncultured Acidobacteriota bacterium | reverse complement strand
AGCCACGTTGTGGGCGCCGGCGCGCGTGACACCCTGGGTGTGAATGTCGAGCGTGCGCTCGGGCGTTCCGAGCACGACCTGACCACGGTCGTCGGCCACCGACACGCTCATCAGGGCGTCGGCCGTTTCGAAGAACAGCTCGCGGTTGTCGTCGCGCCAGATGGGATTGAACCCACCACGATTCGAGGCGCGAACACGTTCGCCGGGGCGATCGAACGGCTGTACGAACACATCGCGCCGGCCGCTCTCGGTCAGCGTAAACGTCAGCCAGCGCCCATTGGGCGAGACGCGTGGTGACGTGGCCGCACCCACGTCCTTGACGAGCGTCCGGTGTTCGCCTGGATCGTCGACTCGCTGCAGCCAGATCTCGGACGGCTCGGTTCTCGTGCGCAGGATGAAGTACTTGCCGTCGCGGGTAATGTCCTCGAAGAACGATGCCGATCCCACCAGCGTGAACGGGGCCTCGACGGCGGTCTCGATGGTCATCTGATGCACGCTGCCATCGGCGGGACGCGAGAAGTAGACCTGCCGACCGTTCCTCGACCACAAGGCGCGCTCACCGCCCGCGGTGGTCAGGCGAATCCGTTCACCACGCTGCTTGTCGATCAACCACAGGTCGGTGGCGCCAGTCGTCGCGTCGCGGATGGACGCGACGAGCCGCTGGCCGTCTGGCGCGAGGTCGAAGTCCTCAATCGTGTCCTCGTTGCCGACAGCCTCGACATTGCGCCCGTTGCGTTCGTACCACGCCAGCTGATGACGCACGCGCGGCTCTCGCTGCACGGCGAGCACACCGCGTGACGCCGAGAAGCCGGCACCGCCGTCGGTGGTTGCCATCACGAGCGGCTGCACCATCTGGGTCGTCGGCGCGACGCGCAGCGTCTGCGCGTCGAACTGCGATCGCACGATCTGGCGGAGGCCATCGACACCGGCTTTCGGAAAGATCAGAAAGCCGTCGACGAACACCGCGGCGCCACTGCTGCGCACGAGGAGCGACGGCGCACCGCCGGCCACAGGCACGGCCCACACGTTGCCGCCACCGATACCTCCGTCGGCAAATCCGATCACGTGGCGACCACCGGGCAACAGCTGTGGCCAGGTGAACGCGCCGCGCGACCCGACGGCTGCGGTGCCCGGGATCGGCGCGGCGTTGCCCCCCTGCTCAGGCACACGGAACAGTCCGCGCCCGGCGAGCGCAAACGCAATCGTGCCATCGCTCCACGATCCGCCGAGCGGTTGTGTCTGGGCGGGCAGGTCGCACACCGCGCGAGGCGTGCCTCCGTCGAGACCGACGACCACCACCGACCGGCTGAGAAAGTACGCGATCGAACCTCCATCCGGCGACCAGAACGGCTGGCTCGCACCGTCGCTGCCTGGCAGCACCCTCGACACCGGCTCGCTGAAACGACGAATCCAAATCACCGAAGTCCCGTCGGCCCGGCGCGCGCTGAAGGCCATCGATGTTCCGTCCGGCGACACCGAAAATCGATCGGAAGTGGCGTCGCGCCTCGAACCGGCTCCAGCCTGGATGTCGAACCGGAGCGGACCTGCTTGCGTTGCTCGCCCCACGGTGCCCGCAGGCGGCGCATCCGGCGTGAGGACGCGGCTGATGAGAAACCCCACCCCGACAACGATCACGGCCGCACCGACAACCACCTTCCGGGTGCTCCAGGCGCGCCCGGCGCCGTGACCCGCCACTCCTGAAGGGCTGCCCGCTCCTGCCAACCGCAATTCGATCGCACGCAGCGCATCGACGATCTCACCCGCACGCTGCCAACGCTGCGCCGGGTCCTTGCGTAGGCAGCGCATCACCAGCGACGCCAGGTCCGCCGGTAGCTGTCCGACGGTTTGGCTCACCGGCTCGGGCTCGCTCGAGATGATCGTGTGCATCAGGATGGTCGGCGACGCACCCTGGAACGGACGGCGTCCTGACAACAGCTCGTAGAAGACGCACCCGAACGAGAAGATGTCCGACCGGGCGTCAACCACCTGCCCCTGCACCTGTTCAGGCGACATGTACTGCGGCGTGCCCATCGTCAGGTGCGGCTCGGTGCGCTGCTCGCCGCTGTCTGATGATCCGGACGCGAGAAGTTTTGCCAGCCCGAAGTCGAGCAGCTTCACGCCGCGCTTGGTGATCAGAATATTGGCCGGCTTCAGGTCACGATGCACCACTCCGGCCTGGTGGGCGGCATCGAGTGCGGCGGCGATTTCGATGGCGTGTCTGACTGCGGTCGCCACCGGCAGGGGGCCTGCTGGCGACACACCTTCGACCAGCTCCATCACCAGGAACCGTACGGGCACGTCCGGCCAACCGGCATCGGTCGCGGCCGTGACCGGCCGCTCAGCCACTGCGGTACTGATGTCGTACAGGGCACAGATGTTGGGATGGTTCAGGGCCGAGATCGCCTGGGCCTCGCGCTCGAAGCGCTCACCGAACTCGACCCGCGTGGTCTTGATGGCGACGAAACGATTGAGCCGTGTGTCCCTGGCCTTGTAGACCTCGCCCATGCCGCCAGCGCCAAGCGGCGCGATGATCTCGTAGGGACCAAGGCGCGTGCCGGCAGGCAGGGTCAGAGTCATGAGCACACGAAGATATCTGCCGGGATGGCCGGAATGATACCAGCGACGCGTGCCCGTTCGAACAGCGTGGAGACCGCCCGGCGCCCCTCAGGGCCGAGGTCGACGGAGTACGCATTCACGTAGAGGTCGATGTGCTTGTACATCACCTCGTCGCTCATCTCCTGCGCGTGAGCGCGCACGTAGTCGAGACTGGCGCGTCGATGAGCGAACGCGTACTCGACACTCCGGCGCAGCACACGGTTGACGGCCTGCGTCACGGCTTCCGGCAACGAGCGCTTGATGGCAATGCCGCCGAGCGGAATCGGGCTTGAGGTCTCACTCTCCCAGAACTCGCCGAGATCAACGACCTTGTGAAGCCCGCGCGCCTCATAGGTGAAACGGTTCTCGTGAATGATGAGTCCGGCGTCGAAGCGGCCATCGAGCACGGCGCCTTCGATCTCGGAAAACACCAGCTCCGTGCGGTCGCGCGCATCCGGGAACGCGAGTCCGAGCAGGAAGTTGGCGGTGGTGTATCTGCCGGGAATCGCGATGCGCAACCGCCCTGTGGCCACCTCGTCACCCGTGATCGGCCGCTTCGAGATCAGCAGCGGACCGCAGTTGCGGCCCAGCGCACTGCCCGCTTGCAGCAACGCGTAGTGCTCGGCGCAGTAGGCGTAGGCGTGGTAACTGAGCTTCGTGATGTCCAGCTCGCCGGCAAAGGCGCCGCGGTTCAGCGCTTCGACGTCGGCGAGCCGCTCCGCGAAATGCAGCCCCTCGAGATCGATGCGCTGGTGCACAATCGCGTCGAACATGAAACAGTCGTTCGGGCACGGTGAGTAGCCGAGCGTCAGCGTCATGCGGCATCGAGGATTGCGCGGCCAATGCGCGTCAGGGCGTTGATGGCGTCGGGCATCTTCCACGCGGCGCGGTTACGGCGTTCCACCACATTGGACACCGCCCGAACCTGTGCGAACGGCACGTTCGCGATGAGGCACGCGTACATGAACGCCGCGCCTTCCATGCTTTCCACCTGCGGGGCGAACCGGTGCTTCACCTGCGCGATGGACGCCTCGGCGCCGTGGACGGTGTTGACCGTGACACCGCGCACCTCCGGCAACGCCTGCAGAGAGACGTTCGCCGGCGGCGCGGCATTGAGCAGCTGTCCGTTGGTATACGGGAACTCGCTCTCGGCCAGCAGCTGCATCTGGTGGATGGTCAGGAACTCTTCGCCGTCTTCCGCGCCGAGTTCGGACAAACAATCGGCGGTAATGTGCACCACGGCGCCTGGAGAAAGCGCAGCGTCGAAACTGCCACAGACCCCGAGGTTCAGGGCAAGGTCGTAGTGATGATCGGCCAGCGTCTTGGCCGACCAGACTGCGGTCGCCACCATCCCAACGCCGGTAACGAGCACGTCGAGATGATGCCCTCGGTGGCGGCCGCTGCGAAGGATCGCGCCCTCAGGTGGCAGGGACAGGGCGCTCGCAAGCGGCGCGACCTCGAGCGCGGTGGCGGCAACGAGCAGAATGCGCATCTCCGAGACTCAGGAATTCTGGATGCCTGGATGCTCGTCTCGTTCCTACTGCGCGTCCTTGAACTCTTCGTACCAGGCCATCTGAATGGCTTCGAGCTTCGGCTCGTTCGACCCCTTGGCGTCGTCGTCGAAGTCGTCGAGCGCCATGACCTTCTCGCGAAGATCGGTGAAGCGCACGGTGAGCGGATCGACGTCCGGGAACTTCTCCTGGAGCGCGATGCCGATGTCTTCTGCGTCAGTCCACTTCATCGCTACGCTCCCTCGCGCTTGCGGTCGGACTTGCCGAGCTGAATGCCGCCGCCTTCCTGCACGTAGTTCCTGGTATACATCGGCAGTTCGCATACGATGTCGCCCTTGACGACCGCCTGACAGCCAAGCCGTGAGTGCGTGGTCAGGTCCCAGGCGGTATCGAGACGATCAGCTTCGTCCTCTTCCATCTCGCTGAGATTCTGCGCGCCCTCGCGGATGATGACGTGACACGTGGTGCAGGCGCAGCTGCCGCCGCAGGCATGCTCGAGTGGCACGTCGAGGTTCTTGGCAATATCGAGGAGCGACTCAGGCTTGCCGTGATGGCTGTAGTCGAGTTGTCCGTGTTCGAATTCGACGGTCTGCGCATCGCCGTCGATGATGAATGTGACTTTGGGCATATTTACACTTCGTCGACGTTCTTGCCGGCCAGCGCTGCCTTGACGGTGCGGTTCATCGTCACTTCAGCGAGGTGCTTGGTGGCGTCGTTCAGCACCTTGGTCCACTGCAGGATCGCATCGCGATTGGTTGAAAGAACGACGTGCTTGAGACCAGCGAGCGACTGATCGATGCGGCGCTTCTCGCCTGCGGCGAGCTCTTCGGCCTCGATCGCCGCGAACTGCGGGGAACGAAGCGCCTTCTCTGTCGCCATGATCACCGACTCGGCTTCGTTCTTCGCTTCAATCAGCAGGCGCGCTGCGAAGTCGGTCTCGGCGTGCTCGAACGAATCGATGAGCATCCGTTCGACTTCGTCGTCGGTCAGCCCATACGACGGCTTCACGTCGATCGCCTGTTCGATGCCAGTTCGGAGTTCGGTGGCGGTCACGCTCAGCAGGCCGTTGGCGTCGATCTGAAACTGCACCTGGACCCGCGGCAGGCCGGCCGGCATCGGTGGAATGCCGCGCAGGCGGAAGCGGCCCAGCGACCGATTATCCGCAACCAGTTCCCGCTCGCCCTGCAGCACGTGCACGTCGACCGCCGTCTGGTTATCGACGCCGGTCGTGAACATCTCGCTGCCGGTGGCCGGGATGGTCGAGTTGCGCAGGATGATCTTCGAGACAATCCCGCCCATGGTCTCGATGCCGAGCGACAGCGGCGTGACATCGAGCAGCAGCATGTCGCGGTTGCCGGTGACCAGGATATCGGCCTGCACAGCGGCACCAAGCGCCACCACTTCGTCGGGATTGAGCTCCGTATGCGGCGTGCGGCCAAACAGCTCGCCCACCATCTTCCGCACGAGAGGAATTCGCGTCGAGCCGCCGACCAGCACCACTTCATCGATCTGCGCCGCGTCGAGCTGTGCGTCGACCAGCGCCTGTCGGCACGGACCAAGCGTGCGTTCGATGACCGGCGCAATCATCGCTTCGAACTCAGCCCGCGTGATTCTCCGGCCGAGGAGATCGGTGTCGGTCAACTCAGACAGATCGATCTTGGCCTGAATGACTGCCTTGCGAATTCCCTGGATCAGTTCAGCGGTCTGCTCGAAGGGACCGGGCTGGAGCCGATTCGCGTCGAACGTCGGACGGTCGCTCTGCAAGTCGGCCAGCACCTGCTCAACCAACAGCATGTCGAGATCGTCGCCGCCGAGGTGCGTGTCGCCATTGGTCGACAGCACCTGGAACACGCCCTCTTCGACGCGCAGAATCGAGATGTCGAAAGTGCCGCCGCCGAGGTCGTACACGGCAATGACGCCGTCGTGACGCTTGTCGAGACCATAGGCCAGCGACGCCGCGGTCGGTTCGTTGACGATGCGCAGGACCTCGAGACCGGCGATGCGCCCCGCATTGCGGGTCGCGGCACGCTGTGCCTCGTTGAAGTAGGCGGGAACCGTAATCACCGCCTTGTCAACCTCGGGATCGATGTCGCCTTCGGCCGCGAAGTGATCCTCGGCCCGTCGCTTCAGCTCGCGCAGCACGAATGCGGAAATCTCGGGCGGAGTGAACTGCTGATCGCCGAGCCCGATGCGGACGACGCCACCTGTCTCCCCCGTCACCGCAAAGGGGAGCAACCGCAGCTCATCGCGAACGTCATCGACGCCTCGCCCCATGAACCGCTTCACCGAATAGACGGTGCGATGCGCCTCTGTCTGCAACCGGCGCTGCGCCTCCCGGCCAACGTAGATCGTCCCGTCCGCCCCGGCCGAGACGATGGAGGGCACCAGCGCGTCTCCCTGTTTGTCGCGAATGACAACAGGAACGCCCTCTTTCACGTAAGCGACCAGGCTGTTGGTCGTGCCGAGATCGATGCCGACGACTTTACTCATGCTGACTGGT
>CADEEX010000246.1 GCA_902826465.1 uncultured Acidobacteriota bacterium | reverse complement strand
AGCAACGAAGGCACGCTTTTCGGGAATCTCCGCCAGCGCGCAGACGTCAACGAATCCATCGCTGGCGGGACGCGCGCTATTGCGATCCACGCGAGACTCTCTCTGCGCGGTCGTCAGATGCAGCCCAAAGACAATCACCACGGACATAAACAGTGCAGCCGCGAAGCCACGGTTCGTTTCCGCCCGCATCACGCCGAGAGCCACGTGCAGGACAACGAGCGTGTAGGCGGCGTACACGGACATGTGGAGAGCCTTCCACACGGGCGCCGTCAAGTTGTGCAGCCAGAAGTCGTGGCTTGTGGCCGCCATCAGGAAGAGGATCAGCAGCGCGGCGAGTCCGAGCGGCTGAAACGGGAACTGGCTGACACTGGCATACCTGCCGTTGCTTGCCAGCACGCTGACCAGCGGAGTAAGCGTGCCTCCCGAGTGGAACTGCACGATCGAAAACACTCCATGAGCGAACGCCAGGGTGAACATCGTGACGCCGAGGTGACGACGGTTGTAGAGGAGTGGCAGGAAGCGCCGGTCGAGGCGCGCGAGCGGGCCGATGCAGAGGATCACGGTGAGGAGCGCAAGGGCTGTGGCTCCGAGGCCGCGTATCAGCAGCGTCTCGATGGTCAGCTCAGGTCGAAGCCACCACTGCAGAGCGACGATGACCGTCAGGAAGCCGACGATGAGCGTCCCAGCCACCGCGTCGTAGCGTCTCTTTAGGGGATTCCAGGAGATCGGGCGATAGGAGGTGCTCATCGTCCGGTCGCCGTGTCGCTGCTGTCAACCACCGCGGCCGGCAGTTGCGGCATCTGCCTCGCGTCTGGCGGGAACGTGACGATCAGGCCGACCGCGATGAGAAGCACGCCCAGCAGTGCGGGCAGCATCCAGCGGTGGCGGACGCGAAGAGGGCGAATCACAGTGGGCCCACTCTGTCGCGATGCGGGTTCCGCTCGATTGGTGCGTGGGCGCCGATGACCCAGCGGTGCGCCAGCACCGGCCAGAACGCGGCCACCCCTGGCAACAGCAACAGGCGAAGGGCGATCGAAGCGTCGGCGAGACCGGCGTCAAGCGTGCGGGCGCCGACACTCAACGCGAAGAGCGCGAAGAGGACGCCGACAAGCGCATAGGCCTCACACACATAAACGGCAACCGCAGCCGTGATGAGTAACATGTCGCCTCGAACTCACACCGTGGGTAGCAGGCGTTCGCGGCTCTCGGCTTGCGCCCTTCTGCGTGTCGCTGTGTCGTGCGGCTTCGGCGTATCAAGGGCCTTCGGCTGCAGCAGCTTCGCGACGAGCCCTGTCCATCCGGTTTGATGCGAAGCGCCGACGCCGCGCCCGCTATCGCCGTGGAAATACTCGTGGAAGAGCACGTGATCGCGGAAATGCGGATCCTGCTGCAGGCGAGCGTTGTCGCCAAACACCGGTCGCTGGCCGGCATCATTCCTGAGGAAGATGCGCGTCAGCCGCGCACTCAGGTCGTCGGCGATCGCGCCGATGGTGTGCTGACGGCCCGAGCCCGTTGGACTTTCCACCGTGAAGTCGTCGCCGTAGTAGTGGTAGAACTTCTGCAGCGACTCGATGATTAGATAGTTCACCGGCATCCAGATCGGCCCACGCCAATTGGAATTGCCGCCGAACAGGCCGGAGGTCGATTCGCCTGGCTGATAGCTGACCGAGAAGCTCTGTCCGCCCCAGTCGAGCGTATACGGGTGCTCGGCGTGATGCCGCGATAACGCGCGCACGCCGTAGTCGGACAGGAACTCATTTTCATCGAGCATTCGGTGCAACAGCTTCTTCATACGGCTGCCGCGCAGCAGCGACAGCAACCGGCGCTCACCTTTACCCGGTTCGGTCCAGCGCGACACGAGGCCCGCAAGGTCTGGCCGATAGTTCAGGAACCAGTCGAGGCGCTCGGTGAACGCGGGCACCTTCGCGCACAGCTCCGGCTCCAGCGTTTCGACCGCGAACAGGGGGATCAAGCCCACCATCGAGCGGACTTTCAACGGCAGCATCTGTCCATCAGGCAGATTGAGGACGTCGTAGAAGAAGCCGTCCTCTTCGTTCCACAGCCCCATGCCGTCGCCGATGTTGGTCATTGCTTCGGCGATGTGCAGGAAGTGTTCGAAGAACTTGGTGGCGATGTCTTCGTAGACCTTGTTGTGCTGCGCGAGCTCGAGCGCGATGCGCATCAGGTTCAGGCTGTACATCGCCATCCAGCTGGTGCCATCCGACTGGTTGATGTAGCCGCCGGTCGGCAGCGGAGCGCTGCGATCAAAGACGCCGATGTTGTCGAGGCCGAGGAAGCCGCCCTGAAACACGTTTTTGCCTTCGGCGTCCTTCCGATTCACCCACCAGGTGAAGTTGAGCAGCAGCTTGTGGAACACGCGTTCGAGGAATTCGAGATCGCCCGGATCGTCCTTGTCGAGCATCCGGCGGCGCTTCCGGTCCATCTGGAAGACGCGCCACGTCGCCCAGCCGTGCACCGGTGGGTTCACGTCACCGAAGGCCCACTCGTAGGCGGGCAGCTGTCCGTTCGGATGCATGTACCACTCGCGCGTCAGCAGCAGCAGTTGCTTCTTCGCGAAGTCGGGATCGACGATGGCGAGCGAGATGGTGTGAAACGCGAGGTCCCATGCTGCGTACCACGGGTATTCCCACTTGTCGGGCATCGAGATGATGTCGGCATTGTTCAGATGCGACCACTCGTGATTCCGGCCGTGCCGGCGATCGGACGACGGCGCAGGCTGGCCGGGATCGCCCTTCAGCCATTGCGGCACGTCGTAGTAGAAGAACTGCTTGCTCCAGATCATGCCGGCCAGCGCCTGACGCTGCACCAGCCGCTGATCGTCTGACAGTCCGCTCTGCAGACGCGCATAGAACCCGTTCGACTCAGCCTGCCGACGCATCAACACGTCGTCGCAGTCGTCAAAGGGCGCACGGTGCGCATCTCTGGTCAGACGCAGCCACACCGACGTGTCCTGGCCGGCGGGGACGTGCAGGCGGTAGTGAGCGGCGGCCTTGGTGCCGCGGTTCTCAGCGCTCACGGCCATCGTGTCGCCGTGGACGACGAAGTCGTGGAAGGCGTCCTTGAATGGCCCCTCCGCGTGCGCATCGCCGAAAAGGCGGCGGCTGTTGGTGTCGTTCTCGGTGAACAGCCAGTCGGCATCGCCGCTGCGGTAGAAGTGGTAGGTGCCGAGTTCAGCGCTGGTCGCCACCACCGCATCGCTCGTGTGCGTGAGCGCTGGCTTCTGACGGGGATAGCCCCACGCCCAGGTATTGCGGAACCAGAGCTGAGGAAGGAGATGCATTTCCGCGGCTTCAGGGCCGCGATTGTGCACCGTCACCTTGATGAAGATGTCTGTCGCCGAGCGCTTGGCGTACTCGATGACGACGTCGAAGTAGCGGTGATCGTCGAAGGCGCCGCTGTCGATCAGCTCGAACTCCGGGTCGTCCTTGCCGCGACGCCGGTTCTCGTCAACAAGACGGGCGTAGGGAAATTCGCCCTGCGGATACTTGTAGAGTGCTTTGAGGTACGAATGGGTCGGCGTGGCATCGAGGTAGTAGTAGTGCTCCTTGACGTCTTCGCCGTGGTTGCCTTCGCTGTTGGTCAGGCCGAAGAGCCGCTCTTTGAGGATTGGATCGCGACCGTTCCATAGCGCCAGCGCGAAGCAGAGGATCTGCTGGTCGTCGCTCAGGCCAAAGATGCCGTCCTCGCCCCAGCGGTAGGCGCGGCTGCGCGAGGCGTCGTGGCTGAACGAGTCCCAGGCCGTGCCGCCGGCGCTGTAGTCTTCGCGGACCGTGCCCCATTGGCGTTCGCTGAGATACGGACCCCAGGTCTTCCAACCGGTGGCGGCGGGTTCGTTCAGGCGTTTCTCTTCTTCCATGGGGGCCTCGGATCAGTGCAGGTGTCGCCGCACTTGCTTCGATGCCGATGGAACAGCGAGGTTTCCCTCAAGCGGTCGTAACCTTCAAACTCAGCCGGCATCTAACCGCGCCAAGCGACCATTTGCGCGGCGGCGCCACTTGGGCGAGCATACGCCGCATGGAGGTGGGTCCGCGTCGCACGCGGCCAGGATGCGTTCGTATTCCTCGTGTGTGAAAGGGAGCGTCGGATCGAGTTTGACCCGAAACGAGGACAGCCCCGCCGCTGGATTGTCGACGATCCATTTGCGAGCGATGCACCATTTGAAAAGCGTGCGCAGCCGCTCCTGCGCTTTCGACTTTGCCAACGCCGCACCTGGCCACGTCGCTCGGAATCGAGTCATTGCATCGAGCGTGAGCGATGGCAGGTATGCGTAGCCGTTCGTTGTGCACCACGCGACCAGCCGGCGTTCGAGCATGATCGTGTATTTCCCGAGCGTGGCGGGTTGAAGCCCGCGGGTGCGTCCGTCATCGATGAAGGCGCGCACTGCGTCGGTGATGGGCTTCTCGTCGCTCCCGATGGGGCGAATCTTGCCGGCACGCGTCCATTCGGCAATCAGTTGGCCGGCGGCTTCCCACGAGGTGAGGTTGAGGCTCTCCCGGATTGTCTCGTTGCCCAGGCTGCCTTGGACATTAATCGGGCACTGGCACCGGCGGTAGGTGGCGGACCGATGGGAACAGGACGTGCGGTGGCGGCGGTACAGATGCAGCATGCGTCCCTCACGACTGGCAACGGGTGTGCCAGGCGAATTACACAAATCCGACACAGCGCCAGAGAGCGCTGGTCGGAAGTTGTGCGTAGTGAAGGACTTAAAGGTAGTGGAGGCGGCGGGAGTCGAATTCGAGGGAGCGCGTTTAGTCAACTTATTGATGGCGCGCGACTTCTGGTGCAACCCTCTGAGATGACAGTGTTTAGTTGTTGCTCGCCGCTTCCTCTGACGTCCTCCGGAATTCGCCCGAATCCACCCGCGTTGTGGAGACATAGTGGAGGCGGCGGGACACCGTTCCCGCGGGCTCGTGTGGCTACGAATCCCTACCTCCCAGCCATTTTCGGATTCTTGCCTCCGCCTTCGCCTGTTTTCGTCCTTTAGCCAGCGTTCGCAACCGTTGCCGAGATTGGGCTTAGGAGCGATTTTCTCTCAACCCAACTCGACACCCTCGTGACCTCGCTTGGGCACGTAGGGCCGTCGAGTGACATCCGAATGTCATTTTCTGGCGTTGCGCGCGCGTGCTCCAAGGTCGGGTTGGATCGCCAGTAGCGATTTGGCGTGCGCGCGTGCCCGCGAGCATCTCGTACAGTACGGCGCCGAACGCCAGATGTCGGCGCGGCGATCGACCGGCCGGCCCTTGGCCTGCTCCGGACTCATGTAGGCGGCCGGGCCGAGCATCATGCCAGCCTGCGTCATCGCGGGGCTCGCGATCGTCGGCGAAATGATTTCGTAGACGCCGAGGCGGGTGCCGGGTGTGAGGGCCATGACCGGCTGCTACTTGCCGAGCGGCACCCGCCGCCGCAGTTCGTCGGCGAAGTTCTGGAGCATGACGATCACGTGCTCCTGCTGGGGAGCCTGGGTAGACGCTTCCGGGATCACCGCCGCGACGCGTTTGCCGTCGGGGGCCAGGTCCCAATTGGTGCCCGCCCCGCCGAGGGAGGCGATCCACACGCGAGGTTTCTCCGCGACGAAGGTGGTGCCGTTCACGGTGTAGCTGACGGTCATCAATTGGTCGCCGGATTGGTAGACCAGCTCGTGTCCGGTGCGCGACCAGCGCGGAAATGTGCCGCCACTATTGGAGATCTGCCACTTGCCGCCCTGGGCAGAGGCCGGCGGCGGGAACGCGCGCACGTACACTTCATCTCGTCCCGACTCGTTGGAGCGATACGCCAGCCAGCGGCCGTCGGGCGAGAACGACGGGGTTGTGTCCTCGAAGGTGCTCGTGAAAAACGGCTCCGGCGTCCCGGCCTTCAGCTGACCACCCTGATCTTCGAGCGGCACGGTTCTGAGGCGATCGTTCCCGCTTGTCTCGAAGTACGCCAGCCGCTTTCCATCGGGGGTGAACGAAAACGGAATTGAGCCGGTCGTGCGCTCCATCAACGCTTGCGGTGGACGAGCGCCATCCGCGCGCGCCTGGAAGAGACCTTGGCCGAGTTTCCGGAAGACGACGTATTGGCCGTCCGGGCTCCACGCTGGCCACGCATGCGAGCCGCCGAACGTCAGGCGCGTGAGGGCGTCCCGCTGAGGATCGTAGACCCAGACATCGCGATTCGCTCCCTCCTGAATGACCAGCGCGATCCGCGTGCCGTCCGGGGACAGTCTGAGCTGCTGATAAGCGCCGGGGCGTGGCCCCAGCGGCGCCTTCTTGCCGGTGGCCCTCTCTGATGGAGCGACCCATTGCACCGTCGCCAGAACCGCCACCCCGCCGCCCGCCCGGCGGTAGATCAGGGTGCCGGTGCGGGAGATGTCAAAGTGCGCGGCCCCGACCTGGGCCTCAACGGCCACGTCGTCGAGCACGGGCACGACCGTCCCCTTCGGGGCCAATCTGTCCAGGTCGGTCGCCGGAGGGCTCAATCGCTGTGTTCTCAACGAGTGTCCCGAGGCGTCATGCTGAAGCGATTAAACATGTATTCCTAATGCATGTTTATGATTATGCTTTGACGGTGCGCCCGACGCCCATACGCTCGCCGGATCTTCTGCCGCGTGCTCCGGCGT
>CADEEX010000245.1:1767-6620 GCA_902826465.1 uncultured Acidobacteriota bacterium | reverse complement strand
CGCAACTCGGCGCTCGAGGTGAAGCGACGCGTCGTGACCTTGACGCCAGGCTGGCGACGCATCGCGCCTACATCCGGGCCCACGGGGAAGACATGCCAGAGATTCGACACTGGCGCTGGCCACACTGAGATCACCACGCCGCATGTTCGCCGACGAGGGCTCGGTGTTACACGAGCCGCGTGCCGCCCTTGGGCACGTACCGCAACCTGACGTCTGACTCTCTGACGTAGGTGTCGGCCGAGCCACGCAGTTCGTCGAGGAGTTCGTGCAGCCGGGTCATCTCGTAGCGATCTTCGTAATAGGCGATCGGCACGAGCGCGCGCTCGCGCGCATCCCAGCGGCGGACGGTGAACACGCCCTCGGGTAGCGGCGTGGCGACGGCGTCGAAGTCCTGCAGCGCAATCACGTTGCTGCCATCGTTCATTGCGGCGTCGAGTGCCATCAGCGCTGCGTCGGCGCTGTCGTAGTCGCCGTATGGCGCACTCAGGGTGCCGTCGGTGCGGCTGGTGATCACATGCCAGCGGCCATGCGATTCGCCGATGAAGGCCTGATGGCCGCGGAACAGGCCATCGACTTCATAGCGGACGGATGTCGGAGTGGTGTCGGCGGTGGGCGTGACGGGGCGAAGCGACAGGTCCATATCGGAGAGCAATCCCTACGTGACAGTTGGTGTACCCCATCGTAGATCGCCAGCGCGGCTGGCTGGACATGGGTTCCGCGCCGCTCGATAGATCTATATTAATCAACGACATACGGTGACGTCATTCTCGAGCGCCATGACAACGACGGGTGGTCGAGGGCTATAATTGGCCCATGCGCGACCGCTCGGCGTATCGAGTTCGTAAGACGACGCTGTCCGATGAACGGCACGACCCCCATCTCGAGACGCTCAGTCCATCGGCGCGGGTCGCGATGGTGTGGCAGTTGACGTTGCAAGCATGGGCGTTCAAGGAGCCAGGATTCCATGAACTGCGACTTCGCCGAGATGTTGTCCGCACTCTCAGAGGCGGGTGCTGAATTTCTCATCGTCGGCGCGCACGCGCTGGCGGCCCACGGGGCGCCCAGGGCGACCGGCGACCTCGATATCTGGGTTAGCCCGACACCGGCCAATGCTCGTCGCGTCATGCGGGCGCTCACCGCGTTCGGAGCGCCTCTTTACGACCTGACACTCGACGATCTCACCAGGTCGGATACGGTCTTCCAGATCGGCGTGCCACCGTCACGTGTCGACATCCTCACTGGCGTCAGCGGCGTACAATTCGACGACGCCTGGCCGAGACGACTGGCGTTGGAGGTGGAAGGCGCGGCAGTGTCGGTGATCAGCCGAGAGGACTTCATCCGCAACAAGCGTGCGACCGGGCGGCCCAAGGATCTGGTCGATATCGAGGCCCTCGAGCACTGAGCCACCGCATCGGCAGCAGCCTCGGTCGAACTCTCACCCCTCACATTCACCTCTGACAGGTCTGACGCGGACCAATCGTCCACCGTGCTTCAGCGACGCATCTGGAGCGGCGAGAAGCAATCATGCGTTCTGTGTAAGTCTTTTATTTATAGTTGTTTACGTGGTGGGCGCTGCAGGAGTCGAACCTGCGACCTCGTGCGTGTGAAGCACGCGCTCTAACCAACTGAGCTAAGCGCCCTGGCGGGGACTGACGAGGGGCTAGTGTACCGCGAGAAGCCACTCTCCGGCAATCGCCGACGACCTCCTCCGGCATCGGCCACGCAGAATCCGGGATTCAGAAACGCCTGGCTACTTCCGTCCCTCAGGCAGCCGACGTTCCCGCGCGCCGTCGTACTCGTAGTCGGTCGGGTCGATCTCGCGCATCGGCGATTGGCGCGACCGCTCCTCATGCGCGTGCGCGAGCAGCCCTGGGAGCCGGGAAATCATGTAGATGGCGTTGCCGAGTTCGTACGCAAAGCCGAGGTCCGCACTGATCGCGGCCATGGCGCCATCAACATTGATCGGCAGCAGCAGTCCAATCGCTTCTTCGCGCGTCGCCAGCTCGCGCTCGATTGCGCGAATCATATGCACGTGCTCGCCATCGAGCTCCAGCTCCATGGCCATGTGAAACAGCCGCACCGCACGTGGATCGCGCGTGTGAAATCTGTGCCCGAATCCCGCTGGCGTGACGCCGTCCTTGACGCAATCGTCGGCGAGCTGCGCGGCGGCGTCGTTCATCGGCATGCCGCTGCGCGTCAGCGCCAGCCCCTGGTCGAGGAAGCGCATGCACGACTCGATGTCGCCGCCATGGTGCGGCCCGAGGGCCATGATGCCGGCGGCCGCGCAATCCTTCAATGGCGCCCCGGTGGTCGCCACGTTCCTCGCCGCCATCGTTGACGGTGGCGTCACGCCGTGATCGATGGACGACACCAGAATGGCGTTGAGCATGCGGCCAATGGCCGGCGGTGGCAGTTCGCCCATCAACAGCAGATAGACCGCGTCGGCGAATGACAGCCGTCCCATCATCTCGTCGAGCGCGTAGCCACGCACGGAGATCGAATTGGGAGCGATGGAGGTGAGCGCCGTGCGCCAGCGGTCGCCAGGCGCGCGCGGATGTGCGCGTCGATCGGCAGGAGGTGCCGTGCTGTTCGGTGTGGTCATGGTTGAACCTCCGAATAGACCCTGGGCCATAGCCCCGAGCCTTGCGTCCCCAGCCCCTAGTCCCCGAGCCCCTGGCCCGGAGCCCCTAAATTGTTCCGTACAGTCTGTCGCCGAAATCGCCGAGGCCCGGCACGATGTACTTGTGTTCGTTCAATCGCTGATCGACGACGGGCGTGTAGATGCCGACTTTGGGGAAGTGGCGCTCGACGATCTCGATCCCTTCAGGCGCGGCGACGATGCAGACGATGCGGATCTCGGTCGCGCCGGCATCGGCGAGCAGTTGCAGCGCCGCCACGGCGCTGCCGCCAGTGGCCAGCATCGGATCGATCATCAGGACGACGCTCGACGCCAGACGGTGGGGCAGCTTCGAGTAATACTGCGAGGCCACCGCTGTCATCTCGTCGCGCTGCAACCCAATGTGACCCACACGCGCTGAAGGGACCAGTTCGAGCACGGCGTCAAGCATGCCGAGGCCGGCGCGTAGCACCGGAACGACCGTAATGTCTGGCGCGAGCCGTCGGCCGTCAGCCGGACCGAGCGGCGTCTCGACGGTCACGTCGTTGGTGGCGACGTCGCGCAGCGCTTCGGCAACCAGCATGACGCTAATCCGCGTGGCGGCGCGGCGAAAGTGTTCGGGAGGCGTGCGCTTGTCGCGCAGGTCGACGAGCGCGTCCTGCACGAGCGGATGGTTGACGATGTGGACCGGCACCGGGTCAGACTATACAATTTCCGGCCTGATGCGCGCATCCTGCGTTCTTGCTTTGATGTTCACGCTGGGCTGCAATGCGACGCCGCCAGCCGCCGCACCACCCTCGAAGCCGATCGCGTCGCTGATCGTGATTGCCGGGACGGTGATTACCCAGAACGCGGCGCACCAGGTGCTGTCGCCTGGCGCGGTGGCCATCGCCGGCACGACGATCCTCGACGTCGACACGCCGGACGCGATCCGCGGTCGTTACACCGCAACCGAAACGATCGACGCCGGCGACCAGATTGTGCTGCCCGGACTCATCAACACGCACGGGCACGCGCCGATGGTGCTCTATCGCGGTCTCGCCGACGACCTGGCGCTGATGGAGTGGCTCCAGAAGTACATCTTTCCGGCGGAAGCCAAAACGGTGTCACCGGAGTTCGTGCGTGTGGGCACCAGGCTCGCGGCGCTCGAGATGATCGAGTCTGGCACGACGACCTTCACCGACATGTACTACTTCGAGGAAGAGATTGCCAGGGCGACCCGTGAGGCCGGGTTGCGCGGCGTGCTCGGCCAGACGGTCATTCAGTTTCCGGTGGCAGATGCAAAGACGCCAGACGAAGCGCTGGCGCGAGCGGAAACGTTCATCAAGGCGTTCAGAGACGACGATTTGATCGTCCCCGCGGTGGCTCCCCACGCGGCCTATACGCTCAGCCGGGAAACGCTGCTCGCCACGGCCGCGCTCGGCCGCAAGTACAACGTGCCGGTGCTCATTCACCTGGCCGAGACCGAAGACGAGGTGAAGCAGATTCGGACTGAGCATCAAGGGGCGACGCCGGCCGGGTATCTCGAGTCGATCGGCTTCTGGGGACCCAAAACGGTGGCGGCCCACGGTGTGTGGGTGAATGACGCCGACCTGCAGATTCTGAAGCAGCGCAACGTCGGCGTGTCGCACAACCCGGAGAGCAACATGAAACTGGCGAGCGGCGCAGCGCCTGTCGTGCAGTACCTGGCCTCAGGCCTTCCGCTTGGTCTGGGTACTGACGGCGCGGCCAGCAATAACGACCTCGATATGTTCGAGGCGATGCGTCAGGGGTCGATGCTGGCCAAGTTCGTGACGCACGATCCCACCGCGGTGCCGGCGCGGACGGCGCTCGACCTGGCCACCATGGGCGGTGCGAGGGCACTGGCGATGGCCGATCGCATCGGTTCGCTAGAGAAGGGGAAACGTGCGGACCTCATTGCCGTATCAATGCGCGCCGCACGGCAGACGCCGCTCTACGATCCGGTGTCACACCTGGTGTATGTCACTCGCGGCGACGACGTGCAGACGACGATCGTGAACGGCAAGGTGCTGATGCGCGACCGCAAGGTGCTGACGCTCGATCGGGCCGCGGTGATTGCGGATGCGAACGCGATGGCCGAGAGAGTTCGTGCGGCGGTCAAGTGATTCGGGTCCAAGGTCCAAACGTCCGGGGTCCAGGGGCCAGAGGCCAGGGGCCTGGCGTCAGGCGTCGAGGACGCCGATGTACGGGAGGTTGCGATATTGCTCGGCGTAGT
>CADEEX010000245.1:0-1667 GCA_902826465.1 uncultured Acidobacteriota bacterium | reverse complement strand
CGTCAGGCGTCGAGGACGCCGATGTACGGGAGGTTGCGATATTGCTCGGCGTAGTCGAGGCCGTAGCCAATGACGAAGCGATCCTCGATGGTGAAGCCGACGTATTCGACCGCGACGTCAATCTTCCGGCGCGACGGTTTGCTCAGGAGGCAGGCGGTGCGCAGCACCCTGGGCCCGCGCGCGCGGAGGATTTCCTGCAGATAGGTGAGCGTCAGCCCGGTGTCAACGATGTCTTCGACAATGAGGACGTCCTTGCCGTCGAGCGTCGTGTCGAGATCCTTCATCACCCGCACTTCGCCGGAGCTTGTCGTCCCCTTGGCGTAGCTCGAGAGCGCCATGAAGTCGAGCGACACATTCCCTTCGATCTGGCGGACCAGATCGGACATGAAGATGAAGGCGCCCTTCAGAACGGCGATAATGTGCAGGCCGTCCGGGTAGTCGCGCCGGATTTCTCGCGCCAGTTCGGCGACGCGCGCCTGAATGTCTTCAGTGGAAATCATGACTTCGGGCCGGGGCGACACGGACATAGGTCGAGCATGATACCGCGGACATGAAAAAATTCGAGATCATCACGGAGTCAGACGCGAGGGTGCTTACCGTCGGCGAGTCGGTCGTGCTGTCGCGCCGCGGCCACATTACGCCGCTGGCCCACGACACGCTGCGTGAGCGGCGCATCCAGGTGCTGCGCGAGGGTGAGGTGGCCGCCGACGATGCGATGCTGGTGCCGGTGGCCGATATCCGCCGCGTGGTGATCTCGAGCGACCACGGTGGTGTCGCGTTGCGGCAGTCGCTCGCGGCGTTCCTGCGCGGCCGCGGGCTGGCGGTCACAGAACTTGGCGGCGATGCGGCGACGCCAGTCGATTACCCGGATGTGGCGGCGGCGGTGGCGCGTCCGGTGGCGAGGGGCGAAGCCGACGCCGGCATCGTGATTGACGGCGCGGGGATCGGCTCCGCGATTGCCGCCAACAAGATCGCGGGAATTCGAGCGGTCATGGCGACCACGGAGCTCATCGCGCGCTACTCGCGCGAGCACAACGGCGCGAACGTGCTGACGCTGGGAGCGACGCTGGTCTCAGACGCCGACGCCAAGGCCATCGTCACCACCTGGCTGACGACCCCCATGAAGGAACCGCGCTACATTCGCCGCCTGGCCAAGGTGCAGGCGCTCGAGACCAAGGACACGTAGACGTGACCAGAGACGAACTGCAGCGGCTGATCAGCGTCATCGTGCAGGAACTGTCGGCCGCCCAGGGACGGGCGCCAGCGATCTGCCAGTGTCACTCGGTGGCGAGCTACTGCTGTCCCGATCGCTTGCGCGGCGTCATTGATGCCGGGGCGACACGCGTTGGCGTGCATGCCCTCGGGGGGGCGCCCACGGGTGTGGCGTCGATGATCGACCACACGTTGCTCAAGGCAGATGCCACGCGGGCGGAGATCGAAACGCTCTGCCGTGAGGCCGCGCAGTTCAAGTTCGCCACCGTGTGCGTGAACCCGGCGTGGGTGGCGACGGCGGCACGGGCACTGGCGGGCACGTCGGTCGGCGTCTGTTCGGTGGTCGGCTTTCCACTCGGCGCCACCACCGCCGAAGTGAAGGGTTTTGAAACGCGGCGGGCGATCTTCGACGGCGCGCGCGAGATCGATATGGTGATCAACGTCGGTGCCTTGAA
>CADEEX010000244.1 GCA_902826465.1 uncultured Acidobacteriota bacterium | reverse complement strand
CGAGGATGACTTCGCGTTTGCCGAAGCGTTGTGGCGCGGCCGCCACGCACAAGGACCCCGACCATGATCGTGATTGCAGAGATCGGCATCAACCACAACGGCAGTCTGCAACTCGCTCACGAGTTGATTCGTCAGGCGCGGATCTCCGGCGCCGACATCGCCAAGTTCCAGTTCTATGACCCCTACAAGATCTTCGGGCCCGAGGGGTCACACCCGAATGCGGAGGCGCTGGCACAGGCGCTGACGGTGCAATTCAATTTCGAAGACGCCAGGCACTTGAAGCGGTGGTGCGACGAAGAAGGCATCGAGTTCATGGCGTCGGTGTTCGATCTCGAACGCTTCGAGTGGACCGAGGCGCTCGGCGTCACCAGGCACAAGATTGCCAGCCGCGCCGCCCAGAACGTCGAGCTGTGTCGGCGGGTGCTCGGCACGGGGCAAGAGACATTTGTGTCGCTCGGCTTCTGGGAGGAGCCGGGTGTCCCGTACGACGCCAGGAATGCGCGCTATCTGTACTGCGTGCCCAAGTATCCCTGCGAGTACGGCGACATTCACCTGCCCGTGAGCTTCGCGCACTCGGTCTACGAGGGGTTCAGTGACCACACGATCGGCATCGAGGCGTCGCTCGTGGCCGTCGGTCGAGGCGCGCGTATCCTCGAGAAGCACTTCACGCTCAACAAGGGATTGCCCGGTCCCGATCACGTCTGCAGCACGACGCCCGATGAACTCGCCGAGCTGTGCCGGCTGTCGCGCCTGATGGAGAAGATTGGTCGATGAGAGCCCCAGAGATCTCCGTGGTTGTGACCAACTACAACTACGGGAAGTACATCCGCCGCTGCCTCCGCTCACTGCTCAGCCAGGACCTCGACCGCGGTCGCTACGAAATTATCGTCGTCGACGACAAGAGCACTGACGATTCGCTGCAGGCGATCCAGGCGTTTGTCGACGCCGGCGACGTCAAGGTGGTGGTCAACAAGCGCAACCTCGGCGTCGGTGGCTCTGCTCGTGTGGGTGTCGATCACTCACGCGGCAAGTACCTGGTGCGGGTCGATTCGGACGACTACGTGCAGCCGGCATTCCTGTCGATGCTCTGTAACGTGCTCAAGTTCTGCCCGCAGTACATCGGCGTGTCGTGCGACTACTTCCTGACCGACAACGAAGAGCGGATCGTCTCGGTGCAGTCGTTCAAGGACAACGGCCTGGCGTGCGGGCTGATGCTGCGGACGTCGGTCCTCGAGATCGTCGGCTCGTACAACAAGAAGAAGAAAGTGTTCGAAGACAAAGACCTCTTCGATCGTCTCGATCGCAGGAAGATCTTCAACCTGCCCGTGCCGCTCTACAACTACGTGAAGCACGGGGCCTCACTGACCGACAAGCGCCGATGATTCGCCTTCGTGGTGCGCATCAGGGACAGCGCGCCGCGGTCATCTTTGGTGGCCCGTCACTGCTCGCGCTCAAGTTCGACGTGTCGAGGCTTCAGCGCGCAGGCTTTGTCACCTTTCTCGACACGAAGGCGCTCACGCCCGGGCTGCTGGCCAGCGGGCTCCGTCCGGACTATTACCTGCTCTATTTCCCGGACAAAGCCAAAGACAACGCGCTTCAGCACTTCATCTACCGATCGTTTCTGGCGCAATATCCGATCGATCGCCTGCTCGCTCCACAACATCGGCCGACCGCGGCGTGGATGCGCCAGCACTTCGACGAATACTTCGAAACCTGGAAGCCGACTCGTGGCGCGCACAAGCGCTACAAGTACCGGACGGACGTGTTCCTGCCAGATTCGCCGTACGACCTGTTGGCGAAGTTGCCTGACACCAGAATCATCATCAATCGCGATCTGATCAGTCGGCATTTTTCCAACTATGCCTACGCGGCCCAGTCGTACTACTTCCGATACGCCGAGCGTGAGCCGGCGTTCGACGCCGAGAAGTACTTCACGCCGATCGAGCAGGGAGACGATCTGCTGCTCCGCTGCGTCGACGGGTTCACCAACTCGGCAGCGATTGCGCTCTATCCGCTGCTGTCGTATCTCGGGTTCCGCGAAGCCTGCTTCTTCGGCATGGACATGTCGCTGCTCGGCTCGATGGAGTACGCCGCACCGTACACCTTCCGGTCGATGCTGGCCTTCTGGTGGTTCATGCTTCGCAACGGCCATGCCTTCAGTGCCAACTACAAACGCAACGGCTGGATGATGGCGCGTCCGCAAAGCGAGTTCGAGGCACTGCGCCAGTTGTGGCGTCAGTCGCCGGTGAAGTTCGTCAGGGTCTACGAGCCGTGGCGGTATGCGATGCGTGTCGACGACATTCCGACGTGCTCGTTCGCGGAGGCGCTAGGCCCGTGACCCCTCGAGGCGATGGCCGGCTGTTCGAGGGCGGAAGGTGAGCACGCCTTCCGCGGTCAGGGCGCGGATTCGTGCGCAGCTGGCGAGAAGCGCCACGCTGCGCCGAGTGGTGTCGTGGGCACGGGGACAGCAACCCGCCCGCATGGCGAAGGGCACGGTCGCTCCGCCGCATCGGACGGTGCACCTCGACTATCCGGTGGCCGTCGTCGGACTCGGACGGCAGGGGCAGAGCATTCTGGCGGCGCTGGCGGGGATGGGGTACGCGGTCGTCGGGGGGTGCGACATCGATGTGTCGCGCCTTGCGCCACTGCGGACCGCACACCCCAATCTGTTCCTGACGGAGTCACTCGATGCGCTGGTGGCTCGGGCACCTGGCGTGGTGGTCGTGGCGACGCTGGCCGATGTGCGCGCCGATGTCATCGAGCAGCTGGCCAGGGGCGGCGTCCGCAGGATTCTCAGTGAGAAGCCGATCGCGACGACGGTGGCTGACGCGCGTCGGGTGATGACCATCGCCCGGGCGCATGGTGTGCGCGTGGTGATGCACACCCCACGAAGTCACGTGCCGGAGTACCGCCAGGTCGGTGAACTGGTTCGTCGAGGAACGCTCGGGGCCCTGCAGCGGATCGACCTGCGTTTCAAGTCGAGCGGTTTTGGAAACATCGGGTCACATTTTCTGCCGCTCGCCTTTGATCTCGCGGGTCGGGCGCCAGCATCGGCGGCACGTGCCTGGTTCGACCAACGGCGCGCCATCAGTCGCACGGCCGTGTTTGCCGACCGCAACGGCTACGCTGAGTTCGCACTCGGTGATGGCGTGGTGGTGTCCGCCGACAATCGCGAGGTCCCGTTCAAGGGCCCGGCCACCGTGACCGTGACGTGTGCCGGGGGACAGGTCGTCTGTCGAGAGTCCGGCGTGCCGACGTGGACGGTGTTCGACGCCAGTACCAACGCCACCGAAGAACGACGCTTTGCCGGCGGCGCGATCACCGCAAGAGGAGAAGCCGCGGTCCGACTCTCGCTCGATCGCTGCATCGAGACCCTGATCGAAGGGGAGTCTGGCCATGACCTCGAGTGGGCGGTCGCGGCGGTCGAAGCGATTGTCGCGGCGCAGCTCGCGTTCACGACTGACCAACCGGTGTCGCTGCCATTGCCGGTCGATGTCGCCACACCATTCGCCTTCACATGATCCCCAACCCGTTCGCTCGCCTGTGGCCGGGCCGCACGTTGCCGGCGGGGACAACGCCGCTGCTGACGCTGTCGGTGCCGCTTCGCGTGGCCATTGTCGGCACCGGCAAGGCTGCGCGTTTTCACGCCAGGGCGCTCAAGGCCATTGCAGGAGCGACCGTGGCCTGCTTCGTGAATCGTGGTGGCAGTGCGGGTCAGGCGCTCCCGGAGATTCCATCGGACGTGCCCATCTATCGTGGCGTCGACGAGCTCCTGACGCGCGGTGGCTTCGACGTCGCAATTGTCGCGGTCAGTTGGGAGGCGACCGCGGCGACCTGCGTCCGTCTGCTGGCCGCCGGCATCCCCTGTCTGATCGAGAAGCCGCTCGGGACGAGCAGCGACGACGCGTCCCGGATCATTGACGCCGCGCGCGGTCGCGCCGCGTTCGTCGCCTACAATCTGCGCTTTCAGTCGTCCGTGCGTCGTGCGTGCGAGATCGCGTCGGCATTCGGGCGCCCTTCGTCGGTGCACATCGACGCCCCTGAGCAGTCCATTCTCGCCAAGCTGTCGGCAGGGGCTCGAGGGCAGGATGCCGCCGCGCAGTGGTTGTTGCTCAACACGACCCACGCGCTCGATCTGTTTCAGGTGCTGCTCGGCAGTCCGATTGCTGTGGTTGCCGCCGCGGCTCCTCGCACGTTCGAAGGCGTGCGGGCGGACTACAGTGCGCTGTTACAGGCGCCGCTCGGCGGCAGCGGCGTGTTCACCTCGCATTGGCGCAGCCCCGGATCGTGGAGCATGCGTGTCTTCGGCCCCGACTACCGCGTCTCCACTGATCTCAGAACCAACGCGATCGAGATACTGGCGCCGGGCATCGCCGAAAGCGCTGAGTCGGCGGTCGAGGATCGTGAGTTCAAGCCTGGTGTCGTCAGGCAGGACTTTGCCTTCCTGCAGGCCGTCGCCGGTAAGGCCGCTGTTGATCCGCGGCTCGCGACGCTCGAGCAAGGTCTGGCGGTGATTCGCCTGGCTGAGCAATTACAGACAAGCTGATCTATGACAGCACGATTTAGTGTGAAACGGCGCGCCTCTCTCCGACGGAGTCAACGTCTGGCTCGGATACAATGCAGAGCTTGGTACAGCTCAGTATCAACCTCTGCGTGTCGCGATGAACCGACGCTCGATCTTTCTCGGGGATCTTACGCACTTCACGCCCATCGGTTACGGCACCGAGACGATGCCGTACGCGATTGCGTGCATCAAGTCGTGGGTCCATCACTACTCGACGCACGGCTCCGATCTCAGCATCCGTCTCTTCAAGCATCCGCAGCGCT
This sequence comes from uncultured Acidobacteriota bacterium, assembly GCA_902826465.1. Lineage (GTDB taxonomy): Bacteria > Acidobacteriota > Vicinamibacteria > Vicinamibacterales > CAVVIG01 > CADEEX01. Next base: position 1,798 of record CADEEX010000244.1, on the reverse strand, counting down.
TCATCGATGCCTACCTCGCCGAACGTCCCGCGATCGTTGGGCTGTCGAACTACATGTGGAACCTCGACCTGGCGTACTCGATCGCGACGGCGATCAAGGCGCGCAGTCCAGAGACGCTGATCGTGTTCGGCGGGCCGAACTATCCGCTCGGCGATCAGGCGCGCGAGCGATGGTTCAGGGACCATCCTGCCGTTGACATCCACATTTCCGGCGAGGGTGAGCAGGCATTCACGCAGCTCGTCGATGCCTTTCTCGATTCCGGCGACATCGACGCGCTCAAGCGAGCGGCCCTGCCGGGCTGTCACGCGCTCGTCGATGACGCGCTCGTCCGCTCAGCCGACGTCGGCGCCAGAGTCACCGAACTCGATCAGATTCCGTCGCCGTACCTCGCCGGGTACCTCGACGACTTTCTCGAAGAGGTGGCGCTCACGCCGCTGCTCGAAAGCAATCGCGGCTGTCCCTTCTCGTGCACATTCTGTGTGGACGGCATTTCGGCCCGCACGAAGGTCTACTGGAAATCGGCAGACAGGTTCGAGCGCGAGCTCGAGTACATCGCGCGTCGTTACAAGGGCAAGGTGCTCGATCTGGCCGACGTCAACTTCGGGATGTTCAAGCAGGACCTGCACATCTCCGAGGCGATCGCCCGGGTGCGCGAGCAGACCGGGTATCCGGCCTACCTGCACGTGGCGACCGGCAAGAATCAGAAGGACCGCGTCCTCGAGTGCGCCGAGATCCTGAAGGGCAGCTTGCGCGTGTCCGCGTCTGTCCAGTCGCTCGACTCCGAAGTGCTGAAGAACATCAAGCGTCAGAACATTGCCGCGGGTCAGCTGTTGCAGGTGGCCAAGCAGTTCAACGCCAGCGACGCCAATACCTACTCCGAAGTGATTCTCGGACTGCCGGGTGACACCAAAGAGAAGCACATCACCACGGTGCTGCAGCTGGCCGACGCCGACATGAAGCTGATCTCGATGTTCACGCTCATGATGCTCGACGGCACTGAACTGACCACCGACGAATCGCGCACGAAGTGGGGATCGCAGACACGGTTCCGCGTGGTGCCGCGCTGTTTCGGCATCTACGACTTTGGCGGCGAGCAGTTGCTGTCGGCCGAGCCCGAAGAAGTGGCCGTGGCCTCTTCATCGATGTCGTTCGACGACTATCTCGAATGCCGGGAATTTGCCCTGACGATGGGGCTGTTCTATCAGGATCGGATTCTCTACGAGCTGTTCCGCTTCATGCGGTTGTGCGGCATTCCGCCCTCCGGCATGTTGCGTGTGCTGCATGACCGACGGGCAGGATTCTCGTCAGCAATCCGTCGGCTGTACGAGTCGTTCAATGCCGCGACACGCGATGAGCTGTGGGGGTCGAAGGGTGAGCTCGAGGCGTTCATTCGAAGCGATCGCCGGGTCGTCGAGCAGTACATCAACGGCGAACTGGGCAACAACGTGCTGTTCCGGCATCGGGCGATCGCGCTGCTCGAACTGGTCGACGATATCCACGACGCCGCGTTCCAGGTGGCGCACGAGCTTCTGAGCCGCAGCGCCTCGGACTACTTCCTGCGCTACGAAGACTACCTCCACGAGCTGAAACGCTACAGCCTCTACCGGAAGCGCAGCCTGTTTGCGTTGTCAGAGAACTACGTCGGCGAATTTCATTTCGACATGCGGCGACAGGTCGAGACCGACTTCGAGCAGTTTCCTGAGCGCGCGGCAAGCCCAATACGGATCGCGTTCTCGCGCACTGTCGAACAACGCGAGATGTTGCTCAGCCAGTTCGAACAGTACGGCACCGAGATCAA
>CADEEX010000243.1 GCA_902826465.1 uncultured Acidobacteriota bacterium | reverse complement strand
GCCGTGGGTCAGGACCGCCACGCGGGGTAGATGGAAACGCCGACGGGAGTGGTGGTGGCGTGTCGGCTGGCGCGTGGTGGCTCGAACTCCACAGTCCCACGATCAGCATCGTGGGCACCAGGATGATCGCTGTGAGGATGGGTTGGTAGGGCCACTGATTCATGCGGGGCGAGACCGCCGCCCAACGCCACCTCTCGACGATCTGGTAGGTCCGCAGAAGTTCAGTGACGAAAAGGAACACGATCACCATCGACATCGACTGAGCGCGGTGGGTCCGACTGATGAGAAAGGCCGCGCACGCGCCGATGACCGCCGACATCAGCACCTGGGGCAGCGACCACAAGTGGTAGACGAAGAAGTTCCACCGGAGGGACTCCAGGTTCCACTCGAGCAGCAGATTCCCTGCGGTGACGCCGAACCACTGGCTCGCCGCCAGGCCCGGGCTCTTGAGTGCCAGCGAAAGCACCTGCATCGTAATCGCGCCGACGGCCAGTGCGCGAAGAGCAAGGACCCAATGACTGGTGATGTCTCCGGTGATCGTGATGAAGAGCGCGAGGGTCGCCTGCCGCCACAGCCACCACATGGAAGACCCCTGTGCGCGCCGCTCGCTCAGGTCGCTGATGAGCGCAGGATCGACACCGAACCGTTCAAGCAGCTTCATGCGCGGCCTCCGGCGAGATTGGGAATACCCGTCCACAGAGTCGTCAATGAGTCCCGCGAAGCGCGCACGTCACGAACGCCTTTCGCGGTGAGTCGGAAATAGCGTTTGGCGCGGCCACCCCGTTCGGGAGTGACTTCACCCAGCCGCGATGTCACCAGTCCCTTCTCCTGGAGTCGCTCCAGCGCCGCGTAGACGCTGCCGAGGATGACCTCTTTCGACGTAGCGTCCTCGATCTCCCGACCGATGGTGGCTCCGTAGGCGGACTCTTCAAGTCGCAGGATGGCCAGGAGCACGAGAAGCTCGAAGTAGCCGAGGGCTTCGCGAGACATATTGTCAACTATACAGAATAAATACGGGTCGTCAAGGTGCTGGCATGGTCTTCGTGAGGCATGGGGATGCCCTCAGCGCTGATCATTCCGATTGCACGGTCGAACGTTTCGCCTTTCACACAGACCGGTCTTACTGAGCGATCTGTTTCGGTCGGATTTGCGCCGACCCAGTCCGGCGCCGAGCAGTGATCCGGATTGCGGCAGACGTGATCGATCCGACCACACCGATGAACGCGGCGGCGTTACGGCCGATCGTTGCTCCGCACGCAGTCATCCGTACGACTGCTAGTCCTGATTTGGTCGGGATTCGACCCGATCCGAGCGCTTTGAAATCCACGTCACAAATATCGCTGTTTCAACGAGATACAGGCGCGCCACATGTGCGGGTCACTTGGGTGACTACTCACACCGATCCGGACCACTACTCACACCGACCCTGGGCGCTACTCACAGCGATCCGGAAGAACGCTGGTACCGATCTCGAGCCTGACCGCGCCCATCTCGAGCACCACTCGCACTCGTACCGAACACCGGGCGCACCGAGTGTGGCGAGTGGTGTCCGTGAGTTCGGCGAGACGCCACAGCGAGATCGGCGACTGGTCGCGCCGGTTCGACGGTTGGTCTCACCCACATGAACGACCGGTCGCAGCCATCCGGGCCACTGGTCGTACTGGTTGTGACCACCCGTGACGGCCTCTTCATGACCGAGATTAATGAAGATTAATGGTGGAGCGAACGACAAGGCCGGGATCGCCTTGAGACCATGTCTGCGTCGTCGGCACGAATGATTCGGGTCGAGACGGCGCGAATGTCTCGCGTCAGACAGTAAAAGAAAGGTCCCATGACGAGGTTACAACGCAGCAAGTACGAAGTGTTCCTCCAGGTTCGTGATTTCGTGACGGCGCATCCCGCGCTGGTCCCGGAGTCATCCACAGGCGGTCAGGCAGTGAGAGTGATCGCCGAGGCTATCGCGCAGATCGAACGTCAGGGTTCGGCGCGAATGGAAGCCAGGGGGGAGGGCCACCACACCGCGGCGGCGCGGGCGGCCCTCAAGCAGTGGATGCTCGACATCGCCTTCTTCTCGCGAGACATCGCGAAGACGAAGACGAAAGTGGTCGAACCGCTGACGATGCCGGAGAGAGCCAACGATGTGGTGTTGTTGGCGGCGGCGAACCGGTTCCTCAAGGCCGGCGAGTCGTTCTCCGACGAACTCGTCCAGCGCGGGCTGGGCGAGCAGTGGGCCGACGGGTTCAAGAAGGCGATCAATACCTTCGAGACCTGTCGTCTCGAGCGCCGGTCGGGGCGACGCAATGTCTCGGCCGCGCGCGAGTCGATTGCATCGGCGTTGAAGAGCGGCGTCGAGGCGCTCCAGACGCTCGACCGCATCATCGAGATCGCGCTCCGCAAGGATCCGGTGCTGCGGCCGTCGTGGCAGCAGTGCCGCCGGATTCACCATATGGGCAAGAAGGGGGCGGCGCCAGTGGACGTGTCCGGCGTCGTGGAGGAAGGAGAGCTCGAGAAGGCGTCGTAAGTGCGTGTCGCTGGAGTCGGGGCGGGAGTGCATCACGAACCCGTCCCGACTTCCCTTTGAAAAAGCCCGATCTAGGCGCCTTTCACACAAAATTTCGGCACCGGCACGCATTCACATTCGCGGCTGCCTAGAATCGCGACGATGCCGCCGGGCCGCGCCTACGCCTTCGGACCCTTTCACCTGGACCCGCGCGGCGGACGCCTGCTCAGAAGCGGTGTTGTCGTCCAGATGCCCGCCAGACACCTGCACCTGCTGCAGTTACTCGTCAGCCGCCCGAACGAACTGGTTACCAAGAACCAACTGGCGACCGCGGCCTGGCCAGACGATGCGGCCACCGACAACCGCGTGGCGCAAACGATGTTCAAGATCCGCAACATCGTCAACGCCGACAACTCGGGCTGCGAGATCGCCACTGACCGCGGCTTCGGCTATCGCTTCGTCGGCGGCGTCGAGACGATCGACATCAAGCTGACCGACTCGGATCTCGACGCGCTGCTCGCGCCGTATCGCGGCTTCACCGAAGGGCGCGCGGCGTTGGAGTCGTTGTCGCGCAGCCGCATTGCCGACGCACGGCGCACCTTCACGCAGCTGCTGACGCGCCGCGCCACAGATCCGCGGGTGCACGTTGGCCTGGCCAACGCCTGTGTGCTTACCTTCGAAGCCACCCGCGCCGATGCCTCGCCCGACGCAGAGGCCCTGCGCCTGGCCGCCCACCACGCGCACGAGGCGTGCCTGCTCGATCCGAAGTACGGCGAAGCGTTCGCGACGCTCGGCTTCGTCCTCGAGCGGATAGGGGAGCGGGATCAGGCGCTTGGCGCCCTGCGATATGCGGTGACCCTCGAACCACTCAACTGGCGGCACCAGCTGCGACTGGCCTACGCCACGTGGGGCGAGGAACGGCTGCAGACGTCGTATCGGGTGCTCGAGCTGTTGCCGGGTTGTCCGATGGCGCATCTGCTGGCGGCGACGGTGTTCGTCGCGCGTGATGCGTTGATACTGGCGGAGCGCGAAGTGGACGCCGGCCTGGCGAGGCTGGCCGCGGAACCCGACGGCAGCGCCGGATTCACGGCGGTTGCGCTCCACTGGCTCAAAGGGCTGCTGCTCCTGGCGCGCGATCAGCGCGACGAGGCCGTCGCGTCGTTCGAACGCGAGCTGGCGCTCGAATCGCGCGGCCACCTGTATGCGCGCGAGTGCTGCGCCAACGCGTGGTACGCGATCGGCGTCTGTCGTTGGCGTGACGGCGAGACGGAAGCGGCGAGGGCGGCGTTCGAGCAGGCGTTGACGCGCGTGCCTCGACACCCGATGGCGCACGCCGCACGAGCGCTGATGGCGTTGTCGGTTCCGGCCGTCCGGCTAAGGCCGGACACCACCGTCCGGCTAAAGCCGGACACTACGAGTGACACCACGCCGGACCCTACGTCTGACACGACCGCAACGCTGTCGGTCGACGAAGCGCTCGCGCGTGCGGCTCTTGCGGTTAACACCGGCCACGGGGAAGGCGCAGGGCAGATGGTCGCCCGCGCCCTGTCCGCCGCGCCAGGCGGCAACGCCGGATGGCTGCTGCCGATCGAGCCGCTGCTGCAGGTGAACCGCACGCGAGGGTGGCGGGCCCCCGCGCTGGCTGCGCTATCTGTCCGTGCCTCCTAGTTCGACGCGGTCACGCCCTCGTCGAACTCTGCTATAGAGTGGGTAGCGTGAAGGTCCGGAGCCTCGAGAGATGAAGGGTGGAAAACAGTATCTGTTCGAGTACGCGCTGATAGCGACAACGATGCTGTTGAGCGTCCTGGGATTCTGGAATATCTATCTTGGGGAGAACGCCGCTCCCGATCCCTATCACCATCTCCACGTCGTCACCGATTTCATCTGGCTGTTCCTGCTGCTGTACCAGCTCAGTCTTATTGGAAACAAGAGGTATGGCGACCACAGGCGAGTGGGTTTAGCTGTTCTGGTCGCTGGGCCATTGCTGTTTGCCACGACGGCATTGCTCTCTGTGCACTCAGCGCACAAGGGGCTTGTGTCTGGGCAGGGTGACGCACTGATCGTGCAGAACGTGATGGTCACCCTCGAACTGGGATTGCTGATCCTCCTGGCATTCGTGCTGAGAAGACGCAGAAAGCTGCACGGTGCCTTCATCTTGAGCACGGCCATCCTGTTCATGGGCATCGCGCTGTTCTTCACGCTCATCAGCTTCGTGCCGCAGTACAAGATTGAAGGCCCGGAGACCTTCTACCGTTTCGAAACTGCTGGCATGGCCATTCAAGCCATCTGCCCGGTTGTCGGCGTTCTGTTCTTCGTGAAGGACTTCAGGAATGGATGGCCCTTCCTGCTGGCGGGCTTGTGCTTCGTGCTGAACGAGTGGATTCGATCCTCGCTCACCACCGGCAAGCTGATCGGACCGCTCACTGAGTTCGTGGGTTCAAGGAATCAGACGTTCACGTTTGTCGGCAGCTTCGCTTTGCTGCTGGCCCTGCTGGCTGCTACTGGAATACTCAATGCGAAGAGTCGAGAGATGACGCAGGTACGTAGGCCAGCCTGATCACGTCCTCGCCAATCCGATCGCTCGCCACAAGACGGAGCGGCCGCCGCGGGCCGGCCACATATGGCTTGCCTTGCCCCACTACCCCGTGGCGCCGGTAGATTCGATACTCATCGATCAGGCCGAGTTCAGTCAGGCTTTTCGCCAGGTCCGGGCCCGCCACTTCGATCTCGCCGTGGCGCTCGGCCTTCAGCGCGCGGATCGAGCCCTCGAGATCGTCCCGCACAAGCGTGGCGTTGGGGCCGACCGACGCCAACGAGCGCGAGACAACCCATTTCGGCTGTTTCCGCCACGCCGCCGCGAACGCATGTTCCGCTGCCCCCCATTCCGGATGCTCGTCGTCCCAGTAGCGCATCACCTCATACATCCGGCGACCGTAGATACTGCCCGCCTGCCCCTGCGCCTCCGCGATGAAGTGCTGGAAGAGAGTCGCGCTGGGCCCAAACGCCAGGTGGTCGACGTAGCCGTCGAGCGACTGATTCATGCCGAAGACGAGCCTCGCCATGCTATTTCGTTGCTTCCATGATCAACTCGATCTGGTTGCCGTCGGGATCCTTGACGAACGCATAACTCAGGTTCATCACCGCATTACGACCAGGTCCACGCATCAGCGTGCCCCCGTTCGCCTTCACCGCTTCGATGGTGTTCTCGAGATTGGCAACACCGAGAATGAGCGACGCCATCGCGCCGGCCGGCGCAGTGGCGGGCCTGGTGTAAATCACGAGCGGTGCGGTTGTCGCTCTCCTGGCGATGTCAGGAGTGGCGCCGACATTGAGAATCACTTCCTTGGTGGTCGCCGAGTTCACCGGACGCGCGACCTCGGAAAGGCCAAAGGTCTTCGCGTAAAACGCCGCGAGGGTCTCGACGTCGGTCGCCAACACCCGGACTCCCCACACCCGTGCGGGCGCATCTTGCGCGCCGGCTAGCGTGGCAGCCCCGAGCACCATCGCTCCAACGACAAGCCTCACATGCGTCATCGATCCTCCAGCCCTCTTCGCGTCAAGCCTGCATCTTAGAACATCGACCGCCCGCGATCATCGCGGCCGTTCGTGAGCGCCTTCGAGGCTCGTACGCCGGTTCAGCCTTCCAACTCTTCGCGCAGCTTTCGTGCGAGCACGTGGACGTGCGGGGCGTACATCAGCGTGTGGTGGTTGCCGGGGGTCTCGATGACGCGAACGTCTGGCGCCACCACCTGCCAGCCAAGATCCCAGGTCAACGCGTGAAAGAGCGGCCGCACGCGCGCGCGGAAGAGCGTCACCTGGCCGTCATACGGTCGATAGCGAAACGCCCCGATGATACGCAGGTTGTTCTCCACATGGGCGTAGAGAGCCGGCGACCACGTTGAGGTGTCGAACAGGTGCTCGACCTTCGCGAACGTGCCGGGAGTTGCCGCGGCATGAAAACTCGGGCGAACGATCGATCCCACGAGCTTTCGCACCGATCGCCACAACCGGGCGGGAGTGTCCGGCCCGAACGAGCGGATGACATCTTCGCCGATCCATCGCGGCAGATTCTGAAGGCATAGCCACACGCGCACGGCCAGCTGCCCGAGCGAGCCCCCTCGTGAGA
>CADEEX010000242.1:1176-6632 GCA_902826465.1 uncultured Acidobacteriota bacterium | reverse complement strand
GGCGCATTAAATGCGTGAAGAATCGCGAAGATCATGCGCCTAATCTGCCTGAGCATCCCCTCCGCCGCAATCTGGCCGAGCGAAGCAATGGCCGGCTTCGACTCCGACTCCGATTCTGAGTCCGATTCCGCCGGGATGGATACAGGGGTGTGGGCTGGCCGACTGCGGGTGATGCACTGCCACACCTACATCAATGGCACTCCGTCGCGTGAGCACACGACGCGAGCGCCCGGTGGGAGTGACGTCTCCAGCCGCGATGAGCAAATGTCAGCGGGCACCCTTCCGACGCCGCGGTATGACATTACAGACAATCACCGGCCAGGCCACACCCCTGTATCCGTCCCGGCTCCGGAAATCCTGAGGACTCTAAAGAACCTCCGCCCCGCGAAGCGCCTTCGCAGCGAGATCCAGCGCGGCGTTCGCGTCGAGACTCGGCGCGCCGACAACGCAGCTCACGAACACGTATGCGCGCTCACCGCGAGCAACGTGCCCAACGAGCCACCGCACGCCGCGTCCTGAGCGATCGAGGGTGTTGGCGAAATGGGCACTGACAACGGCGTCCTTGGGCCAAGGCTTGGCGAACGCACGGTCCCCGTCGGGAGTCCTGATCGCGCCGGCGGATTGCTCGAGCATCTTGCGCAGTGCGGTGACAGAGACGACAGACGCGTCCAGTTCCTGCTGGTAGAAGCGCACCAGGAAGTCCTGCTGCTGCTCGGGCGTGATCCGTAGCGCGCCGCTGGTCCAGAAGCCCTTGATGTCGCGTCCCGGATCCTTGTTCCCGTACTGGAAGAGCTGCAGGTAGATGCGCTCGCGTTCAAGGCCGATCCTGTCGGCCACCCGCTGGAAGTACCAGTCGACGGAGTACTGCACCGCCGAGCCCAGCGAATGATCGCGTCGAGCGGACTCGGGACCCTCTGCCTTTCCGTCGAACGCGGTCACCTGCGCCGCATCGGCGACGACACCGGATTCAAGCGCGGCCAGGGCATGGGGAATCTTGAACGTGGCGCCTGGGCTGACAGCGACGCGGCAGGCTTCGGCGGGTTCGCGAACCACTTCGCCCACGCCGACTTCATAGAGCAGGAAACAGGATTGCGACGGCGCGTCAGCGGCGCTGGCGGGACTCGATACGCCGATGACGGCGCACAGCAGCGTGACACCCGCGAGGAAACTCCGCTGCAATTCCATCAGACCCCCGTCGCCGGTCTCATTGCTGCATGCCGATAGCCGGTCACCGGCCACCGACCACTAATCACCGCCTGCCAATCACTCGCTGACCGTAACCACCAGGTCGTCGCGATGAATCACCTCGTCGCGGCCACGGAACCCCAGCAGGCCTTCGATCTCGTTGCTCTTGCGGCCACAGAGCTGCGCGGCTTCGTCGCTCGAATAGGCAGACAGCCCGCGCGCGATCTCGTTCCCGTCCGCATCGCGGACCAGCAATGCGTCACCGCGCTCGAACTTGCCCTTCACTCGCTTGACGCCGGCCGGCAGCAGGCTCTTTCCCCGCTTCAGTGCTGCAGCAGCGCCTTCATCCACGTGCAGCTCACCCGCCGGCTTCAGCGACCCCGCGATCCACTGCTTGCGGAAGGTGACGGGATTGGTCGACGGATAGAACCAGCTGCAACGCGCACCGCTCTCGATGCGCTTGAGCGGATGCATCTCGTGGCCGATGGCGACGCACATGTGGCACCCGGCGCCGATCGCGATCTTCGCGGCGGCGATCTTGGTCGCCATGCCGCCCGAACCTACCGATGACGACGCCCCGCCGGCCATCTTCTCGATCTCCGGCGTGATGCCGCGGATCTCGGGGATGAAGACGGCGCTCTTGTCCTTGGTCGGATCGGCGGTGTACAGCCCGTCGACGTCCGACAGCAGCACGAGGCAGTCGGCGCTGATCATCTGTGCGACACGCGCGGCGAGGCGATCGTTGTCGCCGTAGCGGATCTCCGCCGTGGCCACGGTGTCGTTCTCATTGATCAGCGGAATCGCGCCGAGCTTCAGCAGCGTCGCCAGCGTATTGCGACCGTTCAAATAACGACGGCGCTCTTCGGTATCACCGAACGTCAGCAGGATCTGCGCCACCGTGAGGTCGTGCTGGTCGAGGACTTCCTTCCACGCGTGCGCGAGACGGATCTGTCCGACGGCCGCGGCAGCCTGGCTCTCGTCGAGCTTGAGCTTGCCGGGCTCGAGCCCGAGGTGGCGCCGACCGAGTGCAATGGCGCCCGACGACACGAGCAGGACTTCCTGGCCACGGGCACGCAGCCTCGCGATATCGGAAGCGAGCGTTTCCATCCACGCGCGGTTGAGGCGGCCGGTGGCCTGCTCGACGAGCAGCGCCGAGCCGATCTTGATGACAACGCGGCGGGCCTGCAGCAGCGGGCGCGCAGCGACTTTGCGTTCGCGGGGGACCATGATCCTGATGCTTTAGAAAGCGAAGTGGGCGGCGTCGAGGCCCATCACGTTGCCTGCCCCGCTCCTCAGCGCGTCGGCATGGGCCCGCGCGCGCGGCAGCAGGCGCTCGAAGTAGAACGTCGCCGTCGCGAGCTTGGCGCGATAGAAATCCGCCTCGCCTGAACTCGCTGCCAGCTTCGCCTGCGCCGTCGCGGCCATCCGCGCCCAGCACCACGCGAGGCACAGGTAACCGGAGAACTGCAGGTAGTCGACCGCGGCGGCGCCGGGTTCGTCCGGACTCTCGCCCGCCTTCGCTGCGACAAACTGCGTGAGGTCACCCCACTCGCGCACCATGGCGGCGAGCGGCGCGATGTACGGCTTCAGTTCCGGGCTCTCGCTGTGCGTGCCGCAGAAGTCCACGATCAGGCCCGCCATCTTGCGAACCAGCTCGCCACGGCTGCCGAGCACCTTGCGACCGATGAGGTCCAGCGCCTGGATGCCGTTCGTGCCTTCGTAGATCGGCGTGATGCGCGCATCCCGCACGAACTGTTCCATGCCGGACTCGTGGATGTAGCCGTGTCCGCCCAGGACCTGCACGCCGAGATTGGTAACTTCAATCGAGGCGTCGGTGAGGAACGCCTTCACGATGGGCGTCAGCAGCGCGAGCAAGTCGTTGGCGGCACGCCGTGCGTCCGCGTCGGGATGCCCGTGCGCGATGTCGAGCTGCTGCCCTGCGAAGTACGCGAGCAGGCGGCCACCCTCGGTCAGCGCCTTCTGGGTCAGCAGCATGCGCCGCATGTCGGGGTGCACGATCAGCGGATCAGCGGGTTTCTCCGGCATGTTCGCGCCCGCCGGGGCACGGCCCTGCAACCGGTCGCGGGCATACGCGAGCGCGCCCTGGAACGATGTTTCGGACAAGCCGAGGCCCTGCACGCCGACGCCGAGGCGCGCGTGGTTCATCATCGTGAACATGGATGCGAGGCCGGTGTGGGGTTGGCCGACGAGCCAGCCGGTGGCGTCGCTGAAGTTCATGACGCAGGTGGCGGACGCCTTGATGCCCATCTTGTGCTCGACCGAACCGCAGCGCACGCCGTTGCGCATGCCGGGACGGCCCGCCGCATCCGGCAGGAACTTCGGCACGAGGAACAGGCTGATCCCCTTCGAGCCGGCCGGCGCATCGGGCAAGCGGGCGAGCACGAGGTGCACGATGTTCTCGGTGAGGTCGCTCTCGCCGCCGGTGATGAAGATCTTGGTACCGCTGATCCGGTAGCTGCCGTCGCCGCTCGGCTCTGCCCGCGTCCGCAGCAGGCCGAGATCGGTGCCGCAATGGGGCTCGGTCAGGCACATCGTGCCCGTCCAGTTGCCGGACGCGAGGTGGGGCAGGAACAGCGACTTGAGTTCGTCGCTGGCATGGGCATCGATGGCGAGGATGGCGCTCTCCGCCAAGCCGGAATACAGCCGCCACGCGACATTCGCGGAGCACAGCATCTCGGCAAACGGCAGCTGGGCGCTTTCGGGGAGCCCTTGCCCGCCGTAGGCCACCGGTGCCGTCATGCTGACCCAGCCGTCGCTGCAGAACTTGTCGTAGGCCTCCTTGAAGCCAGTGGCGGTCCGGACCACCCCGTTCTCGTAGTGGACACCCTCGGTGTCGCCCGGCAGGTTCGTCGGAGCGAGCACCTCCTCGGCAAACCGCGCACCTTCTTCGAGCACGCTGTCCACGAGGTCCGGCGTGACGTCGTCGCGGCCGAGCGCACGGTAATGAGCGCCCAGCTCGAGCACTTCATGGACCACAAAGCGGATATCTCGAAGAGGGGCTTTATAGGCGTGCATCTTGCATTCGCAGGCCGAGGCGGCGTGTATAAATGAGTGGCACCGAGTCTAGCAGATCGTTCGCCGCACCCCCGTTGCGCGGAGAGTTCGACCAGGCCAGAGCAGGCAGGGCCTCAAAATGGCTGCCATGGCAGCCGCTGTTGCCAATGAATTGCACCGGCCTGCTAATATTCGGCCCCGAGTGTTGTGTCGCGATGCGGTGCGTCGCCCTTTTCGAGGTGTGCTGTGGGCAGAGATTACGATCCGGTGGCCGGTCAATGGTTCGAGGACCTGGAAGAGGAAGAGCTCTTTCTGGTGCTTGCCGTGGATCCCGACGAAGAACTCGTCAAGATCCAGTACGAGAACGGCGATATCGAGGAGATCGACCTCGACACCTGGCATGTGCTCGACCTGGAGAAAACCACCCAGCCGGACGGCTGGTCGGGCTCCGTCGCCGACGACGAGGATGACGAAGACTTCGACGACGACGAGGATGAGGACGAGGACGACGACTGGGACGAAGATGACGACGACCTCGACGACGAGGACGACGACCTCGACGACCGGTAATGGCCCGGGCCCGCGTGGACAACCGGGCAATCGCCGCGGCGGGCAGGTTCGGACATAACTTGCCGCCCCGGCGGGAACTTGAACCCCCGTCGGGCGTCCCAATATCCGCTCCGTCAGCCTACGGTTAAGGGACCCACTTCGATGAAACGCATCTTCCTGTTCCTCGTCACGAATATCGCCATCATGGTGGTGTTGGGCGTGGTCCTGCGCCTGCTCGGCATCGACCGGATCCTGGACGCCCAGGGCGTCGGCCTCGACATGGGGTCGCTGCTGGCCTTCGCGGCGGTAGTGGGCTTCACGGGCTCCCTGATTTCGCTCGCCATGTCCAAGTGGACGGCCAAGCGGATGATGGGCGTGCGCGTCATCGACCAGCCGTCCACGGCGACGGAACGCTGGCTGGTGGAAACCGTCCGGGTGCAGGCCGAAAAGGCCGGCATCGGCATGCCGGAAGTCGGCATCTTCGATACCCCAGAGATGAATGCGTTCGCCACCGGCGCACGGCGCAACAACGCACTCGTTGCCGTGAGCACCGGCCTGCTGAGCGGCATGTCGCAGAAGGAAGCGGAGGCCGTGCTGGCCCACGAGATCAGCCACGTCGCGAACGGGGACATGATCACGATGGCGCTGATGCAGGGCGTCGTGAACACGTTCGTCATCGTGCTGTCGCGCGTGATCGGCCACTTCGT
>CADEEX010000242.1:0-1076 GCA_902826465.1 uncultured Acidobacteriota bacterium | reverse complement strand
GGCGGCTTCAAGCGCCTGTTCATGTCGCACCCGCCGCTGGAAGAGCGCATCGCCGCGCTGCGTAACGGCTGAACCCGGTTGCCATCGATTGACGAAGAGGGGGCACGAGTTGCCCCCTCTTTTTTTTGAGACCCCATGACTGCCAGCCCCACCGCCCTCGTCTGGCTGCGCCGCGACCTGCGGCTCACCGACAACCCGGCGATCGAGCTCGCTCGCACCAGCGCGCAGCGTCTCGTCTTTGTTTACATCCACTCCCCTGACGAGGAGTCGCCCTGGGCACCCGGCGGCGCGAGCCGTGTGTGGCTGCACCATAGCCTCGAGTCTCTCAAGAAGGACCTCGAGGCGCGCGGCCAGCGGCTGATCCTCCGCCACGGCCCGAGCCTCGCCGCGTTGCGTACGCTGATTGCCGACACTGGCGCCGGCACCGTCGTGTGGAATCGCCTGTACGAGCCCGCGACGATCGCACGCGACAAAGCCGTGAAGGCGGCGCTGCGCGGCGACGGCATCACCGCCGAGAGTTGCAACGGGGCCCTGCTCTTCGAGCCGTGGACGGTCCAGACCGACCAGGGCAACCCCTATCGGGTGTTCACGCCATTCTGGAAGCGCTGCGTGAAGTCGCTTGCCGACATTGGCAGCCCGACGCCGGTGCCCGATCTCGGGCCAGCCCCGGCGGCGGGTATTGCGTCGGAAACCCTCGATGCACTCGGCCTGTTGCCGCGGATCCCGTGGGATTCAGGCTTCAGGCAGGCGTGGCAGCCGGGCGAGACCGGGGCCCATGCGCTGGTCGAGACCCTCGTCGACAGCATCGTCTCCCGGTATGGCGAGACGCGGAACCGGCCGGACCTCGCCGGGACATCACGCCTGTCGCCGCACCTGCATTTCGGCGAGATCAGCCCGCGGCAGATCGTGGCGGCGCTGGCGCCCGCAGGCCACGAGGCGGCCTCGGCAGCGGGCGCAGAGGCGTACATCCGCGAGCTGGGCTGGCGCGAGTTCGCCCATCACCTGCTCTTTCACTTCCCCAAGACCCAGGCGGAGCCGCTCGACCCCAAGTTCGCGGACTACCGGTGGGAGAACAG
>CADEEX010000241.1 GCA_902826465.1 uncultured Acidobacteriota bacterium | reverse complement strand
CTCCGCCGTGGAGTCGGTGACCTCGGATGCCCACAGCCGGTTCCTCGTCACCTATACCCCGCGCAATCAGCGGAAGGATGGGAAGTGGCGCGCCATCGACGTCAAAGTCCGCGGTGACTATGTCGTCCGTGCCCGGAACGGCTACTACGCACCACCACCGTCGCCGATCAAGCCGACGCTCGAGTTCGTCGTGCTCGATCGCGACCGACGCTATGCCGACATGACCGCAGCGGGTATCGACGTCTTCGAGAATGGTGTCGTCCAGAAGCTCGAGACGTTTCAGGAAGCGGTGGACCCCGTGTCGATGGTGCTGGCGCTCGATTCGAGCGGCAGCATGAAGAAGAGCGCGGACCTCGTGAGGCAGACGGCCCGCGACTTCGTGCTGGCCGTACGTCCGGAAGATAGCCTCGCGCTGATCATGTTTGCCGACCATCCGAAGTTTGCGCACACATTCGCGACCAATCGGACCTGGTCGCTCGAGGCGATCGAGAAGTACACCCCACTCGGAGGAACCGCGCTCTACGATGCGGTCTGGAATTCGTTGACGACGCTCAAGGGGGTTAAGGGACGCCGGGCCGTGGTGGTGTTGAGCGACGGCCGTGACGAGAACAATCCGGGCACCGCCCCAGGCAGCGTCCATACCCTCAGCGAAATCCTGGCGCTGGGCCGGCAGGTGGGTGCCAATGTGTTCACGGTCGGGTTTGGCGCCGGCATTGACCGTCAGGCGCTCCAGGCGATTGCCACTGAGACGGGCGGGCAAGCCTATTTCACGCAGGACGGCGGCAGTCTCGACTCCCAGTTTCGCCGGGTGGTGGACGACCTGAGGCGGCGGTATGTGCTCGGCTACACCTCTACGGATTCCACCCACGACGGGGCCTGGCGGCAGGTCGAAATTCGTCCCCGCACGACCGGCTACGAGGTGCTCAGCGCGGGCGGATATTTCGCCCCAAAAGACTGACTGCACACCTTTTCCCACTCTTGTAGAACCAACGGTCGCCTGCTATCGTTGTCGCCTGCTGAGCTCTGCCTGAGCACCGCAGTAACTGTACCTTTGTCAGTGAAGCCCTTTCAGCTGTCGGCGATCGGACCCTTGTCATGACATCGCCCCGTCCCCACGGCGTCCCGGCGAGTGCCAGGGATGTCATACGGCGATCGTCGTGGGCGTGGTTGTCGGCACTGACGCGCGAAGCCAGGGTTGGCGTCGACCTGCTCGACGAGTCCGCTCAGGTCTGTCTGCTGCAGTCCACTCCGGCGGATCAGCCCGCCCTCAGCCGCCGATCTGCGGCGCTGCTCTCTCACGCGAAGGTGCAGCGCGCGGCGCGTGCCGCGCTCGACCGTGGCCTGTCCGGTCATCTCACCGTCGACGATCTCGATGTCGCGCTCGTCCCGATTACGCTCCAGCATGCCACCGGTGTGCTGGTGGCGACGCGTGACCGTCGAGAGCCGGCATCAGAGACCACGATGGAAATCTCGCGCCTGGCGGCGTCGCTGGCGAGGGCCATCGAAGCGCATACGCTGGACGCCACCGACCAGGCCAGTGTCGAAGCGTTCGACACCGTCTCGTCGCTCAATCGCCGCCTGCACGACGCCGTCGAACGCGGCGGCGAAGCCGACGTGGTGACGGCGTTCGCCGAAGCGGTGTTCGCGTGGGACGGCATTGAGGTCAGCGGCTATGTCACCGATATCGATGGCGATCTGAGCATGGTGGTGAGCGCCCCGGGCACCCGCCGTGGCCGCCGCAACGTCAAGCATGCCCGCACCCTGAGTCCAGGAGCGCTCGAGCGGCTGTCTCCGGAGGAAATCGAGTTCTTTGGTTTCGAGCGCACGCGTACGGTACTTGTGGCCGACCTCCGCTCGACGTCTCTCGAGCCGTGGACGCTGGTGTTCGCCGATGGATTCGGCGCGGTTGACGAAGGTCGCGTTCGCCTCTACGCCGACCTGCTGCGCGATGCGCTCAGTCGCGCGGCCGCGGTGGCAGAAACGCGGTTCGTGTGGTCGGTGCTGCAGCCACTGCTCGGCAACGCCAACGTTGACGTGGCGCTGAGCGCGTCGCTCACGGAACTCTCCCGTGCCCTCACCGCGCAGGGGGCTGCGCTGACGGTCACGGCGTCGACGGGCGTGCGGCTGCTCAGCGTCGGCGACGACGAGTCGCAATCGTCGGTGCGTCAGTTCGGCAAGGTGAATCGCCTGGCGGCAACGACGCCTGGGCCCGACGGCGCATCCGTCGAGGTGTCAATCCGGCGTCCGGGTCACCACTTCACCCGACGCGAGCAGCACCTGCTCGAACGAGCGCTCGTGGTGTTCGCGACCTGGCTGAACCGAAACCCGGCGACGCGCCTCGCGGCGGAAGCATCGAAGACGGCGTTGCCGGAGTTCGCGCAGGTGCTCGATCGCGCTGCGGCGCAGGCGGTCAGCGACGGCACCGACGTGGGTCTCGTCGTGATCGCGGCGCCCGATCAAGGGCCTCACGCCGCCGCAGACTTGATGCCGGCGTGGGTCGCCGAGTTCCGCCGGCAGTTGCGCGGGGCCGATCTTGCCGGCGCCCTGTCCGATCACGAAGTCGGCCTGTTGCTGCTGGGCGTCGGCGCTGCCGACGTCGCCAGGGTCGGCGCCAGAATTTACCAGCAGACCGTCAAAGGTCAGTTTGCTGGACTCACTCGCATGTCGCTCGGATTCGCCTCGCGAACGGCCGGATCAGCCGCCGACGTCTCGCTGGTGACAGAAGCCCGCACGGACGCGGCGCGACACCTGAAACACGCCACGGAAGGACGAGGATGACGATGCTATCTGACCGTCGTCAGGACGAACGATTCGACGTTGTAGGTGCCATGTGGGGGGTGTTCGAGATCAACGAGCCCGCCACGATCGAGAACGTCAGCGTCACTGGCGCACTGCTGAACTCGCCGATTCCTGCGACGCCCAACTTCACCCAGGTGCTGCACCTGGTCGTTGATGGACAGGAAGTGAAGGTCGATGCCAACGTCAGGCACGTCCGCGCGGTGCGCGACGACGAAGGCGAAGAGCGCTACATGATCGGCGTCGAATTCTCGGCGCCGCCACTGCCGGTGGTGCAGGCCGTTGAGCAGCTGGCTCTCGAAGACGCTCCGGAACGAGCCCGACTGTGACCGAAGAACGCCGCCGTTCGCCACGCTACGAAGTCGCTGGGGGGGAGATGGCGTTACTGCCATCGCCGACTTCGGTGCAGATTCTCGACATCAGCCGCGGCGGGGTTCTCCTCGAAGCCGGCCATTGCATCCGGCGCACCAGCACCGGTCGGCTGACCACGACGTTGAAGGGACTGCCGTTTTCGGCGGAGATCGAAGTCCGCCGCGTCGACACGCTGCCCAATGGCGGCTGCCGGATCGGCGCGAAGTTTATCGCCATGGGCCCCGACCAGCGGCGTGTGCTCGAGGAGTTCACCCTTAAAGGGCCGTCGCTGTGAGCACGATGTCGCGCGCCCAGGTGCGCCTGATCGGGGAGAGCCCCGAGATGGTCAGCCTGCGCGCCGAGATTGAACGCGTTGCCCGCTCCGATGCCAAGGTGCTGGTCACCGGAGAGAGTGGCACCGGCAAGGAGATCGTGGCGCACAGCGTTCATTCGGCCAGCCCGCGCGCCAACATGGTGTTCGCGCCGGTGAATTGCGCCGGACTTCCGGAAACGCTGCTCGAGTCCGAGCTCTTCGGCCACGTCAAGGGCAGCTTCACCGGTGCCTATCGCGACAAGCCAGGCAAGCTCGAGTCGGCGCACAACGGCACGATCTTCCTCGACGAAATTGGCGAGATGACGCTGCGCATGCAGGGCATGCTGCTGCGCTTTCTCGAGACCGGCGAGCTGCAGAAGGTGGGCGCCGAAGGCAGCGGCCGCCTCGTCAACGTGCGCGTGCTGGCGGCCACGAACCGCAACCTGCGCGAGATGATCGTGCACGGCACGTTCCGCGAAGACCTGTTCTATCGCCTCAACGTCATCCACATTCATGTGCCGCCGCTGCGCGATCGACGCTCCGACATTCCGCAGCTGGTCGAGCACTTCCTCGAGCGATTCACCGTCTCGAACCAGTCGCCGATTACCGCCGTGTCACCGGCGGCCATGAAGGCGCTGACCGACTACGCCTGGCCGGGCAACGTGCGCGAACTCGAGAACGTCGTGGAACGGCTGGTGGTCAATGTCCGCCAGCGGACCATCGAGCTCGACGACTTGTCGTCGGAAGTGCGGGCGCAGGATCTGGTGTCGCTGCGGCCCAAGCGTGAGCGGCGCCGCACCATCGCCGACGATCTCTATCGGCGGCTGGTCGAACAGAAGGAACCGTTCTGGATTGCGGTCTATCCGCTGTTCATGAACCGCGACATCACCCGCGCGAACGTCCGCGAGATTGTCAGGCGCGGGCTCGAAGAGGCGCGGGGCAACTACAAGATCGTGGCGCGCCTGTTCAACATGGAACCGCGCGACTACAAGCGCTTCCTCAATTTTCTGAGGAAGCACGATTGTCAGGTACCGTTCAAGGATTATCGGTAGATCGGCGGGCCGCGCTACGAAGAGATCGACGCGCGCATGACGGCGATGGCGGCAACCGCCGGCCGCGCGATCAACTCGCACGAACTGGCAACGATGGCCCTCGTGATCACCGCGTGGTCGGGTGCGTCGATCATCGTGCTGCGTACGAGCAGCGCGGCGACCGACACCAGCGCGACGCCGAACGACAGCCCGACAAGGGCCGCCACAACGACCGCGGCGGATACGTGGCCCGAGCCGGCGACGACGCTCAGGCTGAGCGCGAACCAGGCGGCGGCGACGGCCGTCAACACTTCGGTGGACAGCAGACGGTGCATGGCAGCGGCCGGCGAGCGGCCGGCGATGAGCCCGCTGGCCATCTGACGCACCGATTCGGCCGCCCGTGTCCAGCGGCGCGTCTGGCGGTCGGTGCTGCCGAAGATCTCGCCGCTGCGGTGAAAGCGACCAGGCAGTCCCGCACGACGCGCGGATGCGACTGTGCGCCACGCGAGGTCGAGCTCCATGTCCCAGGCGTGCGACGAGAAGCCACCGGCTTCGAGAATCGCATCACGCCGCCAGACGCTGATGCTGTCGGCGGGTGGCAAGGCGTGAGCACTGCGCCCACTGAGACGGCTCACCATCAGCGAACGCAGCGCGCGCAGCCAGGCGAATGTGGCGGTGGGCTCGATGTGCGCACTCGCGCCGACGATCGCCGCCGGATCGCGTAGCGGCGCCGCCATCAGCCGGAGCAGCGCCTGACGATCGAACCGGAGGTCGTCGGGCAGCACCATGACGTAGCGGTAGCGCGCCAGGTTGACACCGCAGTTCAGTGCGTCGGCGAGGTTGAGGGTCGCCTTGTCGGCACAGACCAGCCGCGCATCGCGCGTGCTGCGGTAGATGCGCCGGATCGGCGCCGTGATGATCGACTGACGGTAGAAGAACTCGTTGGCTTCGAGCCCCCACGCCTGCGCCGTCGCCGCGAACGATTCGATACCTGACCCGTCGGCCACCACGATTACTTCATACTCCGGGTACGAGAGATCGAGCACGCGCGTCAGCGCCTGCTCCAGTGTGGCGGCCGAGCGGCCCGCCGGCACGATGATGCTGACGGGAATCGTGAATCGCGACACCGCAAATGGTGAGTCCGGATCCAGCGACTCATCGCGCCTGACCCCCGCTTTCATCGTCAAGGCAACGAAGCGCAACGCGACGACCGCGAGGCACAGGAAGGCGACACACGCCGATGCGAGCAGGAGGGTAGGCGATGGCATGCTCAGCGGGCGCCTACGTGTTCGAGGCCCATCGAGGCGAGAAGCTCCGTGATTCTGGCGCCGATGCGTGGACCCGCACGTTCAATCAACGAATCGGTAAACCGCATGCCGCCGGCCGACACGATGCGCTTGAGCAGGGCAATCTTGGCTGGTGCGGGATTGTCGCTCGCCGCTTCCATCACCACGAGGCTGTCGAGCACACCGAGGTTCTGAATCACTTCCGCGGCGCCGTTGCGGACGAAGCGGTCCTTGTGATCGAGGCAGCGCACCAGGACTGGCCACACCTCGGCCCCCATCGATTCGAGCGCTTCGCGCGCGGCCAGCCGCGTCCACCAGTCGGTGTCGCCGAGCAGCCGCGTCACCTGTTCGGCGCGATCGCTGCGCTCGAGTTCGCCGAGCGCGCGCGCGGCGTGGGCGCGCACGAATGGCTGCGGATCGCTCAAGAGTCGCGACGCGCAATCCGCCGCCAGATCGGCGCCGATGACGCCGAGTGTCTGAATCGCGGCCTTGCGCACGCGGGCATCGGCATCCTCGGTCAGCACCGCCAGATCGAACTCGAGACTCGCGTCGTGATAGCGCGCCAGCAGCGTGGCGCCCCAGAACCGGACCACGGGGTCGGTGTCGCCCAGCAGGCCCTTGAGCCTGTCGGCAATCTGCTGCGGCGAGTGCTCGATGTGGCTGGCAACGACAGCGGCCGGATGCCGCTGACTACGCAAGGCGTTGAGCAGCACGTCGATCGCGCGGGCATCAGTCGATCGGCCGAGCAGCGCCAGGCCGCTGTCCGCGAGCACGGTGTCGCCGTCTTCGATCGCGCGGGCCAGCAGGCCGACAATCGACGGGTGATTCAGGCGGAACAGGATCCGAATCGAGACAATGCGACGGCTCCGGTCGAGCGAGGTGTCATGTGCGGCGGC